>CALADR010000175.1 GCA_937890845.1 uncultured Bacteroidales bacterium
TGAAAAGAATGTGCCTCAAATAAGATGGGTGGATGCCGAGATGGGGCAACTATCCGGCTCTGACGAACGCCCGCCGGTCGCATTCCCATGTGCGTTGGTGGATCTGTCTTATACATCCTGTGAGACTCTCTCCGGAGGAGCGCAGAAAATAAAGGCTACTGTAAAGATCCGTATTGCTTTTGACTGGATTCCGCCCACATCCACAGGTGTTCCGGTTTCGCTCAGAGAAAAGGCATTTGGCTATCTTGATGTACTTGAATCAGTCAATAAAGCATTGCACTGGTGGGACGGAGGAAAATTATTCAATCCGATGAGACGAATAAGCTGCATGCCTGAGAGAAGCGGAAAGCGAAAGATTTATGTGATTACATATGAGACTGAATTCATTGACTAACTCCAGTCCCAGCCGGGAAACATCTCACGAAGGGATTTGGTCGTGGTTCTGTTCTGGGCAAGTTCACGGAAGTAGTCGTTACAGTTGATCAGGGCATTGGTGATAGTCCTGTCTTCTACAAAGAACTCATTGTCTGCAAGTATTCTGATAGTGTCATCAAATCTTCTGCGCTTGAGTTCCGTCCAGTAGTAGTACCGCGCAGTCATAATCGTATTGCGGTAGGAAATCCGTTCTGTTCTGCTCTGAAATATCCTGTGATCAGGCTTGATACGAGGAATGCAGCGTCCCCTGGAAGGAGTGTTTTCTATCTCTACAGCCGGTGATATGTCTTCATAACTCTTCATATCGCAAATATACTAAATTAATAAAGACGGGGTGCTTGAATTATTGGTTTTCAATGCATCCCGTCTTTATTAGTTCAATATAATCTATTTCCCCGGCTGATAATAGTTCATCAGTGCCGATTCCATCACCTGCCTTAGCTCCGGCCTTTTTCTTATTAGCTTTTCAAACAGCGGCTCCAGCTGATGGGCCGACCCGTTCACCGCCACCACCATTGTGCCGTCAACTACAGCCGTGGCCGTATGGACAATCCTCTTCTCCGGCTTCAGTACTTCATCATTATACCTTATCAGTGATGCCAGCTGGAGGGCGGCATCCTGTATCTCAGTCTCCTCAAGTTTTCTCATTTCACTCATACCTGTTCCTCCTATGCTTCAGTCATTCCGAGTGGAATAGGATTCCACGCTCCGTTTTCATCCTTATACTCAGCCCTTATATAGGTCTTCGAGATTGCAGGGCTATATGCCTCCTCAATAATCTTCACGCCCTCCAAGAACCTCTCATTACCGGTCTCATCAGCAATCTTCCTCAGCTGGATGATTCTCGAAGCCTTCAGAGTTCCTTTCTGATCCTTTGCCAGCAGCCTCATCACCATACCTACCAGAGCCTTACTCTTTTCGTCAGTAGCGAGGGATTCAATGTACTCCCTGATGATTGCGATACCTTCCTCAGCAGTGTCAAGGTAGCCGTCAGTGACATACACTCCTAAGACAATACGCTTGTCTCCGGCACTGTTGGTGAAAGTGTGTGACTGATTCTCCATATCCTTTCCCTTTGACATCCTGAACATCTCCTGCTTCATCTCCAATATGGACTTGAAGTTCTCGATGACCTTTGCCTTTACCGACTTGATGTCCTGAGATATCGACAGCAACTCTGGGATTGCATTCCCAATCTCCTCATCCACCATCTCCCTGTAAGTCTGTCTCATCTCCTTAGCCTTTTCAGCAGCCTCTTTCTTCTGCTGTTCTGCCTTGAACGCCCGGAACTGCTCCAGTTCCTCCTGCGTCATCTGTACTGTATTCGTTTCCATTTCTTATGAGTTTATTTCTTCCTGTATTTGCGTAATGTCATTATCACTGCCACTGCAAAATAGACAACTGTCACTGCAATGGCGAGTATCAGCATTATCCACAACGGGCTTGTCACCCACCACCAGCTCCAGTCAATAGTTTTACAGAGCTTCAGTATCAGAAACACTATGAAGAGCAGCATAGGCAGCCCTATTCCTTCTATTTTCATTTTTACCTCCTATTTTGTAGGTTAATCGGATATTGTCATCAGGTCTTTCAGCTTCTCTTCGAATGCCCTGTCTCTGGCTGCTTTTGTTTCGAACTTTTCAAGTGTCCGCCAGTCCGACCCCTGCTCGTTTGTCTTGATTTTGATTCTCGGCTGGGGGTAGTCATCTTTCCGGATAATCCGGAATCCCGCTGCCATTACCTTTGTCTGTGATGTTGCGTCCATTGTTTATCCCTTTTTGCTATTGGTTTAAGATATTGTTTCTCTATTTCCTCCCAGGTCATTTCCGACAGATAACGCCTGCAGTCTATCGTTTTTTCAGCCTTCTTCTGTCCGATATCCTGTACACCGGTTATTGTTCCATTGATATACTCCATAATTATGTATTTTGGTTAAGTGATATTATTTACTTCATGAATTATTACCACTACTGCCTCATCCAAGGGAAGCTTCGAAAGTTCATCCATTGCAACCCTGTATCCTGCCAGGAAAGCCCGCCTTACCTCCAGTGGGGAGAAATCTTCTCCCAATAAATGCAGACGATTCATATAGTCATCTACCAATTCTTCCTTCGTTTTCATTTTCAAACCATTTATTAAAGTCTTCCTCAATCTTGTCCCAATCGTATTTCTTAGGGTCAAGAAACATAACTGCATACCTCATTGTATCCTTGCCCAATAGCCCGCTCATTAGTTCTTTTTGAATATTTGCAGGAATTATACTCTCATGCAGATTCTTTTTCAGCTCATCATAATAAGGCTGATTCTCCAGCCATTCCTTAATTTGTCCTTCTGTTTTCATTTTCAAACCATTTTACAAATTCACAATGTCTGCTCGCCCAATAATTGACTCCTTCGATTGAACGTTCCCAGTCAAAAGCGGAAGTGATAGTTCGCCTCATAACGGCACCGTTGATAACTTCAATTGCCGTTTCGTGATCGTGATAGGCAAGTGTCTGCAACATAAAACTTTTGCACCATTTCTGTTTCTTGAGCCATTGCGCAATCTCTTTTTTCGTCCTCATATCAATGCTTTTTACGATAAATACTTATTCTTCGATGAAGCCGGCAGCTGGATATATAGAGGTTTTTTCTCAACCGTCGGTTTCTCCGGTTCCGGACCCTTTTCCAAACTCTTCAGCCCGCCCTTGCGAATGATAGTCTCCAGCTTACTCACCAGAGCATTCAACTCATCGACTGACAGATCATAGAACTTCTTACCTGCTATTTTCGGACTCAACACAAACTGATTGATACCCTCCCAGTTGTCAATGGTATTGATGCCGAGCCTGCCGATACGCAGCAGAGCAGCACTTCTTGCCCTCTTCAGAGCCAATTCCTGAGCCCTCCTTTCTCCAGGAGGGCCGTACTGGAGAGAATCGCACAATGCGATGAACTCATCCTGCCTCATCTGACTGACATGCGTAGTCCTGCCACCTGTGAACTGACTCACCAGCTCATCCTTGTCAGCCATTGGGTTCTGCTTCAGCAATGCATAAAACCTTGAATAATCATTCTTTTTCGGCTTCATAATAAAATTCATTTTGTTCAGAATTTACCTTCTTGTTCCAATAATTCCAGGCTCCCTGCTTCCAGATAACGGCCTGTCCGGTAGATCCGATGAATCTGCCGTTCGTAAACGCCACGTGACCTTCTACCCATATCTTTTCCATAGCGTCGTACTTGACTGCCTTGGCTGCTCTCCCGGATGGCTGCCTTCCGTCTGCGTGGGATACAAACACCAGCATCTTGTTCGGCAGATCCTGCTTGAACTTCAGATACTCCTTGTAGCCCATTCCCATATACTGGAAGGAGTCAATCACCACGAAGTCAGCACTGCGGGGCTTTTTCAACTTCTCTACAAGGTCCTCCGCAGTGGCGTGGTCCAGCACCTGGAACCGGCTGCCGCAGGAATACATATCGAAGCGTTTGAGAGTATTCTGGAACGACAGTGAGTATCCTTCCTCTAATGACACATACAGCACCTTGCCGAACTTAGTCAGCTCCTTGCAGAAAGAGACCACCGCCGAGGACTTGCCGTTGCCGGAGTTGCCCCAGAACAGAACCACTCCGGAGCGGTCCATAGTCCCGATGCACTTGCCCCATTCTCCCTCGAAGGTGATGGTCTTGTGACGGATGTTCAGTATCTCTTTAGCTGTTAGCGAACGTGCCATTTGAACGGTGTTTAATCAGTGTTTTATCAGTTTTCAAAACTCTCTTGAACGGCTTTTTTTCTCAATTCCTTGTGTATTGATTTCTTTACCCTGCGAAGATCGTTACCGCAACAGTGAGCTTCTTCCACGACTGTCTTTATCGCCTTTTTATCGGTCACTCCGTTGGCAATACAGATGCCCTCTACCTCAGAAGCACTCACCAGTTCAAGAGGGACGAACCTGCGACAGATGCGGCTCTCAAGCTCGTCATATCCCTTGCGTCCACGGATTACTCCACGCCTCATTCTCTCTTCCATATAGTTCGTTGAGAGGAACACCATACCACACTTGTCTTCGAGTTCGTTATAAAGGGAAACATAGTAGTAGAGGACACTGTCAGCCAGTTTGTCACCTTCATCGAAAATCAACAGAGGACTATCCTTCTTCACCAGCTCACGGAAAATAGCTCTGAGAGTCTCTCTGACGGTCATTCCTGCTGTGCGGATGCCAATCTTCGAAGCCAGTTCTCCGACAAAATCAGCCTTGGTCATGTCACTGCTGCAGGTAAGCAGGTACACATTCCTGTGACTCCCGGCATAGAGAGATGCTGCGGTACTCTTTCCGATACCCGCGGGGCCGGTAATCCATACAACATCGCTATCCTCCTGGCTAACCTCGAAATAAAGTTTAAGATTCCGCAGAGCCGATGTGTCATACAATTGCCACTCCTTGTTGCCCTCAATTTGAGACTGGATTTTCAGCCACATATCATCGCTGATAAGAGTCCATTTGCCATTGAGAATACTGCTGACTGTCGCAGCCGATACTCCCTTCAGAGAGTTGACAGCCTTGTTCTGTGACGGATAGCGACCTACATAAGTTCTCAGGTTTTCGCTAATCTCCTGTTTTTGAGTGTCATTCAATTTCATAATAATTCAGATTTTGGTTATTTGCTCGGCAGAGGGAGTCGAACCCTCTTTGCCCGGATGTCGTACCTATTCCGACAAGATCGCATCCGCCGCTCTGACCGTTGAGCTATGCCGATAGCCACCTTCCACCCTGCAGTGTGGCTGTGACTATAGTTTATTCAATGCTGCAAGAATGTCGAAGTTGCTCTGCATCTTCTGCACTTGTGCCGGAGTCTGGGGAAGCACCTCTGCCACCATTTCCGGAACACCGTCAGATTCCGCTGCCGCCTCTTCGGCCCTTATCTCATCCGCGAACTTCAGATACTCCTTCTTACTCACTCCCTGAGGACGCGGTGCATCATATCCAAGACTCTCATAGCCGACACCGTATTTCATCTGCACCGCCCTTGCCTCAAGGTCCCTGCGGACAATCTCCTTCTTGTTGGCATTCAACGCAGCGATAATCATCGAGCGTTCGCCCTCCTCCTGATCCTGTATAGCACGGTGGACATACATATAAGGCTCTGCCCAGGTATTGAACTGGAGACCGTATTTCTTGTCATCAATGCAGAGACGCACCCTTGACAAATCGTGAGGATCGTACTCGACCACGAACTCCCTGCCTGTATTCTTCCTTCTCCACTCCAAGTCCGGAACATTCGGAGCACTGAACACCTCGTATGCCTTCTTCTCACCATTCAGAGTAACCTCAATGCCGTTAGCTCGGAAGGTAGAAGGCTTCTCGGTAGCGATATAGAACACCTTGTCTTTGATAACATCCGTCAGTGCGATTGCCTGAGGATTGACAGATGTAGAATACACCTCCAGTCGGCTCTTGCCTGCGAACTTCGGATGCAGCATAGAGTTCCACTGTCTGATGCAGTCCTCATTCGCTGCCTTGACTTCCTCGTAAGACGGCAGGGATTCTTTGTTCTGCTGGATTCTGTCAATATCTATCTTGGTCTTGGCTGACTTGGCTGTAATGTTACCTCCGGTGTAATTGATATACTGATGGAGTACCTGTGCCTGGAATCTGCCGAACGCGGCCTCAATGGTCTTGGACTTACCGTTGTTAGGAGTCGTAGTGTGAGAGATCGTTCCGAGCTTGGCTCTCCAGCGTTTGGCGGCATCGGATGTGAATCCCGCCTGGTTATCTGATACCAACTCATACGGAAGGAATCCTGTCCTCTCGAATGCGTGTCTGAGAGCCTCGTATGTGGTGCGGAAAGTCTCCTGAGCGCACATGTACCAGCCGACAAACACTTCGCTGAAAGCATCCATAACATAGATACAACTGGTAGTTCCTACCTCATTCCTGCGGGTCTTCTCGTTCCAAAACTGGAAATACAGGTTGACCTTCGTACCGTCAATATACCACAGAGCATCACGGCAACTGGTCATAATCGTCCTGTGCTGACGGTTGAACAGGTTATTCGCCCTCTGTGAACCCTGCTCAACGGCATACCACTGAGGCTTGATGTCCGGTCTCTCGAAGAAATTGATGAGAGTCTGAGCCGATTTGATAGGTTTCCAACCCATTTCCGGAGCGATTTCATTATAATAATCAAGCAACTGAGCAAGTGTATATACAGGATTGACACTGTTCTTGTGAGCCAACAGCCATTCCTCAGCTTCAGGAGTAATCTTGGAAGTGTTCGCATTACCGAGTTTACCGCTAATGAGGCATTGATAGCCGTCCCTGGCATATTCGTGCATCTTTGCACGCAGTCTGGACGCGTTCTTCGGCAGGGTGTGACCGTAGTTGTCACGGTATTCCTCGCACATCGCCAGGATATTGTTCCAAGCCACAGGTGTCCTGTTGCCCTTTTGGTTGCGATTGCGCTTCTGGCCTGACTCCATCTCTAAGAGTCTGTTCAATACCGATGCATTTATAAGATATTCCTGCTGTTTGTCCTCCTTCAGAAGACTTCCGTCCGGAAGAATATGCCCTGCAAAGAACTCGCGGGCCTGCTCGTCGAATGTAATCATACTGTTGTGTCTCAGTACTGCCTCTTCAGGATCGCCATACTTGGCAATATACTTCACCTTGAACCTATCTGGAAGAGTGGCCCATTCCACCTCGGCCTCCTTGCCCAGACCACCGCCACGTTCAATTACATTAATGCGATGATGTGTGGAAAGATATAGATAATTGCTTCTGCTAATAATAGCAGGGCCATTATCATCGCGTGTTAGCTCTCGGTAAGTAACTCTTAGTATGTTGTCTTTATATACCATTCAATTTACTTTAGTGCCCCGTCGCGGACTCGAACCGCGGACCATATCGCCTGACCTGCAGGTTGGATTGTTCTACCGACTGAACTAACGGGGCTGGCACCCTACTAACCATATAAACACTACAAAAACGGCCTCAAACAACAACGGGTGCCTATACTGTCATTATCAGCTCTTACCGTTTAACTCCTATACCACGCAAAGATTCGATATACTCTTTCCATTGCAGCATTTGTAACCTCCTTATGTGCGATGCTCTGATTCTCTTAATCAGCCATTTCATTGCATTACAGGCTTTAACTTCCTTTCCTCTGAGATTCTCTGAGCCTTAGCCAGAATATTACCCCAAGAGTTCATATCGACATCGTGCCTCTCAGGTGCGAGGATACTCAACCTGTTTCCCTCCAGCACAACCTCCACTCCGGCAGCAAACCTCTGTCGCATCAATCCGTTTTCGAATGATGTCTGACAATTCGGTATAAAGTCCTCCTCGCGGTATTCTCCGCCCATAGCGATTGCATCGCGACGAATATTATCACCCCTCTTATTCTTTGTGATAAAAGAGCAAGCCTCCCAGATAGTTCGGCTACAGACATTGTACTTTTTCATCAGAGCCTTACGAGCACTTGTGCTGATTGATATGTACCTTCTCATTAGATTATTGATTTATAAGTTAATATTCCTACCTTTGTCACTCCTCAACGTGTGAGGTTTTGCAAAGATATAGAGTTTTTTCTAATATCAAAAAGAATTCATTAGAAAATTATCAAATATGTCACAGATTGTACAGCGACTCAAAGATTATATCGATTATAAACAAATCAGTATTGCTGCATTCGAAAAGAGTGTAGGTCTTGGTAATGCAACATTTAATAAGGTACTAAAAAGTGGTGGCGCGATCGGGACGGATAAATTAGAAAAAATTCTAAATAAATATCCTGAAATCAACAATAATTGGCTATTGACTGGCGAAGGAAATATGCTCCAGGTTGAAAGCAAGGGCAAGATTCCAGTCTATGATGTCGCCTCTATAGGTGGTTATAATGATGTTGTTGCCAATGTCAGCAATTCTGGACACATATCCGAGTGGATTGATGCAGGTGATTGGTTCCCTGAAGCAACCTCTGCCATACATCACTATGGAGATAGTATGGTAGAATATCCCAGTGGAAGCATACTTGCCTTGAAAAGAGTGAATAATCCAACACTAATACTCAATGGTAGAAATTATGTGATAGAGACTGAAGATTTCCGCGTTACTAAGCAATTGCAGGATGACGGAGGAGACTATATTACAGCATATTCTACCAATAAAGAGACATATCCGGACGGACATTTAATCCATTCTCCTATTCGTATTCCTAAAGAATCGATCAGGCACATTGACCTTGTCTTAGGCTGTGTCACCAAAGAATATAGCAATGGAGCAATACCTATTATAAAGGGCTAATCTTGCTACCATAACTTTTCACACCATAGAATAGGTGGCATCAATATTGAGGCTATTTCAACATATTTATTAACCTTTTAATTTCAAACAATTATGGATGCAATCGTATCATGGATTTTGGAGCATTGGCCGATGTTGGGAGTCATTGTAATTGTTGCAGTGATAGTGTGGTTTATATCCCAATACGTTGCTAAGGTTGAGAACTCCAGAAAGAAAATCGAGACTTTGCCATGTGAGTCTCACAAATCAGCTATTGACAGTCTGACAACGATGAATACCACGGTGGACTCCATCAACGAGCAGGTAACAGAGATTTCAAAGTGGGTAATGCGATTTGACGGATCAATGATAGATCCGCTGACCCGCAAATGCAGTCCTCGCATTATGACATTTGTCGGACAGGAATTGTTCAAGCAGTCTGGAGCAGAGCAAGCAGTCAGTGACAATGCCTCATACCTCATTTCCGAGATAGAAAAGAAGTCACCAACAACGCCGTACGACGTTGAAAATACTGCCTTGAATATCTTGTTGGGCAATATGACTCATTCTATGTATGCGCCGATAAAGAACTACATCTACTACCAGCCGGAAGTGATAACA
>CALADR010000176.1 GCA_937890845.1 uncultured Bacteroidales bacterium
TCAGGTAAATGACACTATAGAGTTTGGGTATGCGGAAAAATCCGTTTATAAAGAACTTATGGACAGAAATGATCTGTCAGCGGCTGTTTTTTCCGGAGATTTGGTTAATGATAATACAGACCTTCTGCCTCAGACTAAATCTATATTGGATTCCATGCCATACAGATGTTTTTCTGTTCCAGGCAACCATGACAGGGATGTGTATGGAAAAGGTCATTTAAGGGACATGCAGACATACAGAAACACTTTCGGCTATACGGATACGACTTTTCTTATAGGCAAAGTGCAGTTCATATTGATGAACAATGTAAGGCATTCCCCGGAAAGAGAATATGAGGGAGGCTTTACACATCAGCAGAAAAAGTGGCTGCAATCATCACTTGAAACAGTGCCGCATAGAAGACTTATCGTGCTGGTTACTCATATTCCTATAAGTCATTCTGCAGGATCAGACACTTTGTTCTCCATTTTGGAAGGATACAGAAGACTAATGCTTGTTGCCGGACACATGCATTCCGTGCGAAGGCAGTATATCCGTCTGGATGACGGACGGACAGTCCATGAGGTTACAGGCGGTGCGGCGTGCGGTAGCTGGTGGAGGGGAGTGAAGACAGACGGAGTTCCTTATGCCCTGCAAAATTGCGGTGCTCCCAAGGGCTACTTTGTGTGCAGGTTCAATGGTAGAGACTATACTCTTGACTACAAATGTATCGGCAAGTCCGAAGAATCACGTGCTTCGGCTCATATTGTATCAGGAAGGCTTCTGCTCAATGTCTTCGGAGGTGCAGAAGATGCCGGAGGTATGGCGGCAAAGGTAACAGTAAGGTCTGTTATGCCAGATGGAACAAAAGGACGCAGATATATCTGCAGGCAAATTTCAGAGACTGCCCCTGAAGTACAGGAGGTCATTGCATTCAATTCCACGCTGTCATCGGAAGAAAAGCGGCGCAGAAAATCAGATATCATACCTTTGAGAAGAGTCGCTTCGCCGCATTTGTGGGAAGCTCCGGAACCTTTGGCCGCTGGGTGTAGTGAAACGGAAAATCCTGTCCTTGAAGTAAGGTACAATGACAGGAATATGAAATTCAAGTGTCAGATTCCGGCAACAGCCTTTGAAGAATTGCGGTCAATGTAGGCCGCAATTTCTTTTTCTGCTCTGTACAGTTTTACAAAACGCCCCTCGGCGATGCACTCAAGAGACCTGATTTTTTCAGAATTGATCATTCCGCTGCCAGTGACGGTATTTA
>CALADR010000177.1 GCA_937890845.1 uncultured Bacteroidales bacterium
CTATACGGAAGAAAATGTAAGCGTTAAAGGTACACTTGACAAACCGCTTGAAGTAATTGATCTTAGTGAAGGAGGTGCCTCAGGTAATAATTTCTCTACATTAAAGGAGGATAAGGTAATCGACTTAAGCGGAGCCCCTTCGGCACTGTTCTTTGACTATGGAGACCTCTACCAAAACGGAACAAGAAATGTCATACTTCAAGTCTTTGATAAAAAAAATATGAGAGGAATGATTATTGACATGACCCTTCCTAAAGCAGAGTTCTTCGCCCCTATACCGGACTGTACTCTGACATTGGACAATGGAGAACATCAGGTAAATACTTATGCAAAAGGTTCGATAAGCGAGGCTTCATTGAACGGAAGCTGGGGATTCTTGAAATTAGTGGAACAGGACGGACAGATTTATGTTGACAATACTGAAGCCGGAAATGCTGCAGGGGGAACCATAAAGATAAAAGGAAACGGAAATACTTATACAATAACTCTGGACCTTGATGATGACGCGGAGACACCTCACTCAATTACAGGCTCTTGGACAGGAACCCTGGAAAAACAAAATCCAAAGCACATAGCTTCAAGACTATATAAGACTGCCGGTTTCTGAACAGATCCGATTAAGAACTGAAAGATATCCAGCATTATCATAAAGGAGATAGGATTCTATATCTATTTCAATAATTGTTATAAAGGGGACCCGATCCATAAGATTTCGGGTCCCCTTTATTTTAGTTTACTATCTGAAACAGAACCTAAAGTTCCACTTCTACAGCGTATGGAAATACTCTGGCAGGATCAAAAAATACGGCACAACTGTTCACCATATTCTTTATATCGGCTTTTAGTCTTCCTTTGAAAACTACGGAACCGTTAACCTCTACCGTCACAGGCTTTGAAATATCTACCATAGCTGAGTTCAAGTAAACTATGAAGCGTCCTTTACCAGCCGGCGAATATGATCTGGCGAACTTCATGGCTATATCTGTTCCAGGAATAGTCTCCACTGTACTGTACTCTACGTCAGATACGGAAACAGAGACTTTATTGTCTGAGATAGACATTTCATAATATGTTCTTGAATCATCGGCATCACAACTACGGTCCAGAACCTGTATATTGTAAAATCCTTCCCTTCTGCGACCGTCCATAGAGAAATCTTCCCATGAAACATAAGACGGCCAAGGATTTCTTTTGAAACCGGAAAGCCAAGGTGAAGTAGGCCTGTAATCTATACCATGTCCTCTTTCCGGGATGACATCTACCCAATGTCTGAAATATCCCGGATGTGAAATTTCCAGACTGTCAAAATGCTCCTTGACATATCCTGTAAGAAGACATCTGGCAAAACCGTAATCCTTCGCTCCTGTCCTTAAAGAAAAACCTATTGAAGCACAATTCTCTGCCGGTGCATTCTTCAATGGCTCTCCTCCTGCCATAGGGCCTGCAGCTGCAAGATAATCTGCATAGAAAGATGCCAGTCTCTGGCTGCCGTAGCCACCTTCTGAAACACCAAGGAAATATATTCTATCCGGATTCACCTCATCCATCAGAAAAACCTGACGTATAAGCTTTTCCCAAGCATACTGCTTGGACTGCTGCCACCACCTGTACCATGGCCCCGTATTGGGTATCTGAGGGATAAAATACAACGAAGGAGCATCTTTGAACATATTGCAGATTCTGAATCCGGCAGCCCATTCTGCATCCTTGCGTCCTGATCCGTGGAGATATACGAACAAAGGATATCCCTCTTCAGGCATTCTGCCTTTAGTCCCGAAATAATAAGGCATATCAGCATCAGGTTCAAGGCTGTCAGGAAGATGCCACACACCAGGAATACTGTCAGACAACGGTGTCATAGGAATAAGCTTTTCCTCATCTAAATCGCAGTTGGCCTCCTTCCATGTATTCCACACCTGAGCTGCATATTCATCTGCAAACTTATCACGGATTCTTTCCGATATCTGAAAAAGTTTCTTTTCCCCTGAAAGTCTTGCATCAAAAAATGCCCTTGTTTCCTGTCCAAGACCAGCCTTAGAGAAAAGACTTTGGGAACGTCCTTCCTCTTCAGACTTCTGAAAACTGTATGATTCAGCCGAACTGAACAGACCGGCCAGAAAGAAAGCCAGGAAAACAAAACTTTTACCCTTCATTTCTACTTCTCTCTGCTAAATGAATACGGTTTGTCTTCCTCTGATACACCACGGGTATATTCTGGCTCTGAAACCATATTGAAGACAATATCTGTTCCTTTCATAAGATCGTCATATTTCAGGAAATTGTGACGCCACTCAGAACCACGTATTTTCATACTCCTGATATACACGTTCTCTGCTGAATTATCGTTGGCAGTAAGTTTTATCTTCCTGCCGTTTTCAAGAGAAATCACTGCCTTCTTGAATAGCGGAGAGCCTATCACATACTCGTCAGATCCCGGACATACCGGATAGAATCCCAAAGCTGAGAATACATACCATGCAGAAGTCTGTCCGTTATCTTCATCGCCGCAATATCCGTCAGGTTCAGCGCTGTAAAGCTTGTCCAAGACATCCCTTACCCTATACTGCGCCTTCCATGGCTGCCCTGCAAAATCATGTGCTGGGCAGGCTGGTTGCCATGGGCATAGTTGCCCATATGAGCCACCTGCATCTCAGTAATCTCGTGAATTCTGAATCCATAGTATGAATCATCATAGATTGGCGGTACAACAAACACTGAGTCAAGCATATTGCAAAACTCTTTCTCTCCTCCCATAAGGTCAACAAGACCCTGAACATCATGGAATACAGACCAGGTATAATGCCATGCATTACCCTCAGTAAAGGCGTCTCCCCATTTGTATGGACTGAACGGGGTCTGGAATGTTCCATCTTCGTTTCTTCCGCGCATCAGCTTAGTAGAAGGATCAAATACATTCTTGTAATTCATTGCCCTTGAAGCCCACTTCTGAAGTTCATCCTCAGGGCGTCCCATCTTACGGGCCATCTGGAGAATACACCAGTCATTATACGCATATTCCAAAGTGCGGGCCACATTCTCATTGATACCTACATTATAAGGTACATATCCTAGTGTGTTGTAATACTCATGACCGAAACGCCCAGTAGAACTGATTTCAGGATGAACATGCTCCGTACCATAGCCGATAGTTTCATAAAGCTTGTCAGCATCCTTAAGCATGATATTTTTCATATATGCATCAGCTACGACTGAAGCGGAATTGTTTCCTATCATACATCCGCGGTGACCGGGACTTGCCCACTCAGGAAGAAATCCGTTCTCACTGGCGATATTTGCCATTCCCTGCTGGATTTCAGCATTTACTGAAGGATATACCAGGTTCAGAAGAGGGAAAAGAGCCCTGAATGTATCCCAGAAACCGGTATCAGTGTACATATATCCCGGACGTACCTCACCATTATACGGGCTGTAATGCAAGATATCGCCGTTTTCATCTACTTCATAAAACTTTCTCGGGAAAAGCACACTGCGGTACAGGCATGAATAGAATGTACGGTACTGGTCCACTGTACCACCGCCTATCTGAATCTTACCCAATACATTATTCCAGCGTGTCTTGGCTTCGTTCAAAACTGTATCGAAATCTTTGGAGGCAACCTCTTTAAGGTTTGTGTATGCCTGCTTCTCTGATATAAATGAAGATGCAACTGAAAGATTTACCTGCTCATCCCTTACAGTCCTGAACTTCACTACAGCTATTGCATGATTTCCTTTAATCTCAGAAGATGGCTCAAGAGACTTTCCGTCTGAAGTCATCACTACGGATTTTCCGTCATAAAGTGTAAAACTCTCAATAGGTTTGTCAAATTTGACGACGAACCAGTTTTTGAAATTTTCAGGTACTCCGCCGCTATTCTTTGTAGTATAACCTATTACAGTATTCGATTCCTTCAAGACTTTTATATAAGAGCCTTTGTCAAAAGCGTCAATTACTACACCGGAAGCCGCACTCTCAGGGAATGTGAAGCGGAATTTTGCTGCCCTGTCAGACGGTGTAAGCTCTGCATTTATATCATGGTCAGCAAGATATACCTGATAATAGTGAGGTTTTGCTGTTTCTGCCTTATGCGAAAACCAGCTCGCACGTGAATCTTCATCCACAAGTGAAGCATCCCTTACAGGCATAATCGAAAACTGGCCGTAATCGTTTATCCAAGGAGATGGCTGATGTGTCTGCTTCAGGCCTCGTATTTCATGGGCATCGTAGCAATATGTCCATCCGTCCCCCATCTTTCCTGTCTGAGGTGTCCAGAAATTCATACCCCATGGAACTGCTGTAGCAGGGTAAGTATTTCCTGTAGAAATCGTATAGTCAGACAAAGTTCCCATAAGAGTCGTTGCATATTGCACCGGCTCAACTGTAAGAGTATCGCATTCCTGCTGTGAAACGCAGGAGATGAAAAGCCCTGATGCCAAAGTAGGCACCAGGATAATTGATTTTATTTTCCTATGTAAGTTCATTATTCAGTTTTTGATGTCATAAAGAATTCCAAAGTGTTCCCTGCCTTGATATCCTTGAAGTCAATATATAACTTATCGTAAGGCTGACCATTAAGCTTGACACTTCCGATATAAATATTTCCAGGAATATTGTCGTGCGCCACTACTGTAAAATCTCCTCCAGGAACCTTCAAAGTAACCTTATCAAATACAGGCGAACCGAACCAGTACTGTCCTCCGGCAGGATTTACCTGATAGAATCCAAGTGAAGAAAGCACATACCATGCAGACATCTGTCCTACATC
>CALADR010000178.1 GCA_937890845.1 uncultured Bacteroidales bacterium
AAGGCAGATCCTTTTTCCAAGATGGTCTATGCCGGAAAAGGGTTTGCACTTAAAAGGGGTGATGCTGTAAATGCAGGTATCGACTGGACTCAGTCATTCAGTGATCCAAGAAAAAGATATCTCGGATTTGAAAGAGTTACGGCTACTCTTGGATATTCATCGAACTTTCCTGTGTCCGGACGCCAGATGCAGTTCAGGGTGAACGGTTCGTTTTATACAAACGTCAATACGAGTAAGACAGATCCCCAGATGCAGGCTACCGGAAGTACTTACAGTAGCAGGAATACTGGGCTGAGACTTAATTTCGAGGGCAGCTGGAAAATCAGCGGCAAGGTGCTTACAGTGCTGGACTACAATATTATGGCCTCCCAGAGCTTCCAGACAGACAGCATGCACGATTTTATAGCATCTGCATCAGGGGCCGTTACGAATACGATGACTCCAGGAGTAGCGGAAGGAGTATTTCTGCCGGGCTCATATTATTCGGATTATGAGATAGACGGCAAGCCCTTCAATGTCTATGTCCAGCTGAAAGCCGGAAAGCTGTTCCAGTTCGGGAATAAAGGATATGACAACATAAAGGCAGGGCTCAACTGGCAGTATGAGCAAAACTTCGGCAGGGGGCTTATATTTGATATAAACCTTCCTCCGCAGAATACGACAAGCCAGGCTTTGAGACCGCGGTCATTCAGGGATATACCGGCTCTGAACAACCTGTCGGCATTTGTGGAAAACAAACTTGATGCTGATATAGGAAATACAGGTCTTATGCTTGTTACGGGAGTGAGGTTTACTAATATGTTTCTGGACCAGAGGGCCGGACGCAAGAATATATTCGTGAGCGAGCCCAGACTTAATCTGGAATATACATTTCTGGATGCGGAGGATATGCGGATTTCAGTCAGCGGAGGATGGGGCCTGTCGTACAAGACACCTTCACTTCTGTATCTTTATCCTGATGATGCATATTTCGACAGGGTGAGCCTCTTGAAAAAGTCTGAGAATGAAACAGGATCAATTTCACTGATGACAACCGATATCCTTTCAGACCTTGCAAACAGCAGTCTGAAGCCTGCACGAAGCAACAAGGTGGAGGCAGGGTTGAATTTCAGATTCTTTGGTATAAAAGGCAATGTTAACTGGTTCAGGGAATTGCATACGGATGAATTCGGCTTTTCCTCCATTCCCCACTTTATGCATTACAATACCTTTTCCGTACCTTCCG
>CALADR010000179.1 GCA_937890845.1 uncultured Bacteroidales bacterium
TTGAAAGAGTACTCTTTGATTACACTGGGACTACTTTCATATGTAGTCGGGTGGTCGATATTTCTGACGCCTAATAATCTTGTAGGAGGAGGAGTATCGGGAATTAGTGCAATCATTTATTATGCAACAGGGATACAGATGGGTTATACCTATTTGTTTATCAATGTTATGCTTCTGCTTATATCACTCAAAGTGATCGGATTCGGATTCGGATGGAAGACCGTCTATGCGATAGTTTTTGCTTCTACCATGCTAAATGTGCTTCCGCCTTTGATTCCTGATTATTTTATTGAGGCGATGGCGATATCTAACGGAAAGCTTCTTTGTACTATTATCGGAGCTGTGATGTCAGGTTGCGGTATAGGTATGTCTATTTCTCAGGGCGGAAGTACAGGAGGAACAGATATTATTGCTCTGATGGTTGCAAAATACAGGAATGTATCTCCAGGACGGCTTATTCTGGCAATGGATGTCGTGATTATCCTCTCTTCGATGTTATGTCCGTCATATACTGCAACTGGGGAACTTATTTCAATTCCTGAAAAACTGGCAACAGTTGTTTACGGACTTATACAGATAACAGTGTGCGGCTATTCTATTGACCTTTATCTTTCAGGAACCAAGCAGTCTGTTCAAGCATTTATCTTTTCACAAAGATACGAAGAGATTGCAGATGCGATTTCCACAGGTATGAAGAGGGGAGTTACTCTTATCCCTGCTGAAGGCTGGTATTCGAAATCAAAGAGTCAGGTACTTATGGTTGTTACCAGGAAGGATGATCTCAATACGTTACTCAAGTATGTAAAGACAATAGATCCCAATGCATTTCTTTCCGTATCTACAGTAATGGGTGTGTTCGGACAGGGATTTGACTCTATAAAAGTAAAGTCAGGAAAGCTGGACAATAAAAAAGAGAAAAAAGATTAAAAAAGAGAAAAAATACTCCTACAGCCCCTGCAATTATGTTTTTTGTAGGGGCTTTTATTATACATTTGCAATCATAAAACTAACTTATTATTATGCTATTTCAACATTTCACTTTTGCTTTGGGAATTATTTTTTTCGCAGTGCTGGTATTTTATGCGGGTCTTTTTTCGAGGGGAAGAACAGCGTTTAGCAAAAAGGAAAAATCATATCTGCTGTTGCCTCCATGTGTGGCACTACTGCTTTTCTTTACTGAAGTTTCTGCAGATACTGTTCATTGCAAGGCTTGCCCTGCCGATATACTCAGTTCGTTGCTTCTTATGGCTCTTATGAGGCAATATTCCGTATCCGGGCAAAAAAGTTTTTCAATATTGGCCTATGCGCTTGCATCTATATGTTTGATTGTCGGCGCTGTGCGTGTGCTTGCATTTGACGATACAGTGTATGTTCGTGATGCCGAGGTTTTCTATCCTTTGTTTATCGGAACAGCTATGCTGTTGTTTGTTATATTTTATGTGAGGATGTTTATGTCTTCAAAGCAAGGAAAACGGGCTGTTATTCCTAAAAAGGAAGAAGTGTTTTCCTATATTCTGTTTGTATCATCATTTTTCTTTGTATTGATTTTGTCGATTTACGGAATACTTCTTGGCGGTGTTAAAGGATTGATTTTTTATGCTGTTGCAACTGTTGCTGTATCGGTAATGTATTTTCTGCTTTTTCACAGATATGTTGAAGAAGTGAAAAATCCTAGACTATCCGCTTCTCCTGTCCTTTCCCCTTCTGCATTGGTGGCTGATGATAAAAGTGGCAAAAGTGATGCTGTAAAAGAGTTATATGATCGCATTGTGGAATTGTTTGATACTGATAAACCATATCTTATAGACGGTATTACAGTATCTGAAGTGGCAAGAATGCTGTTTACTAACAAGGTATATGTTTCGAGAGCTATAAATGACTATACGGGAAAGAACTTTTGTCAGTTTGTAAACTATTATAGAGTAAAATATGCTGTCAAGATGTTTAACGGCAACCCTTATCTTAAAGTCGGTGATTTGTCGGATATGTCAGGATTTCATACCCAGGTATCTTTTAATATGGCCTTCCGTCTGATAATGAATGATTCGCCAAGCGAGTGGTGCAGGAAAGTGAGAATAGAAAGAAACTGTGCGGATGGGAAAAATTAGTATCTTTGCAGCAAATTTATTTTTATGGCAGACGAAAAGATTATTTTTTCTATGAATGGTGTGGGAAAGGTTCTCCCGCACAACAATAAAGTTATACTTAAAGACATTTATCTGTCGTTTTTCTATGGTGCTAAAATAGGTATCATAGGACTTAACGGTTCAGGAAAGTCTACTTTGATGAAAATTATCGCAGGTATCGAAAAATCATATCAGGGTGATGTTGTCTGGGCTCCCGGATATTCAGTCGGATATCTGGAGCAGGAACCTCAGATGGATCCGGAAAAAACAGT
The DNA here is from genome assembly GCA_937890845.1 of uncultured Bacteroidales bacterium. Taxonomy (GTDB): domain Bacteria; phylum Bacteroidota; class Bacteroidia; order Bacteroidales; family UBA932; genus Cryptobacteroides. Next base: position 2,399 of record CALADR010000179.1, read on the forward strand.
AATCGAAGTAGTACAGGAGGGCGTACAGGAGGTTATGGACCTGCTGAAAGAGTATGAGGAGGTAAATCTCAAATTCTGTGAGCCTATGTCTGACGATGAGATGGCTGCGTTGATAGAGCGTCAAGGTGAACTTACAGAGAAAATTGAGCATTGTGGAGGTTGGGAGATAGATTCAAAATTGGAAAGGGCTATGGATGCTCTCCAGTGTCCTCCTTCAGATTCAAAAGTAGGAAATCTCAGCGGTGGAGAGCGCAGAAGAGTTGCTTTATGTCGTCTCCTTCTCAGACAGCCTGATGTCCTGCTTCTGGATGAACCTACCAACCACCTTGATACAGAGAGTATCCAGTGGCTCGAAGCTCATCTGCAGCAGTATAAGGGAACAGTTATAGCAGTAACGCACGACCGTTATTTCCTTGATAATGTTGCCGGATGGATTCTTGAACTTGACAGGGGAGAGGGTATTCCATGGAAAGGTAATTACACCTCTTGGCTTGACCAGAAGAGCAACAGGCTTGCAATGGAAGAGAAGCAGGAGAGCAAGCGACGCAAGACTCTTGAGCGTGAGTTGGAGTGGGTGAGAATGGCTCCAAAGGCAAGGCATGCAAAATCAAAGGCACGTTTGGGTGCGTATGAAAAACTTGCGAGCGAGGACGGAAGAGAGAAGGA
>CALADR010000180.1 GCA_937890845.1 uncultured Bacteroidales bacterium
ATCCTTGAAAATGTGATGAAAGGTCATCCGGTTCTGCTTAACCGTGCACCTACTCTTCATAGACTTGGTATCCAGGCATTCCAGCCTAAGATGATCGAGGGTAAGGCTATCCAGCTTCATCCGCTTGCATGTACTGCGTTTAATGCCGACTTTGACGGTGACCAGATGGCTGTGCATCTTCCACTTGGAAATGCCGCTATCCTTGAGGCACAGTTGCTGATGCTTGGTTCTCACAATATTCTTAACCCTGCCAATGGAACGCCTATTACTGTACCTTCGCAGGACATGGTACTCGGTCTGTACTATATTACAAAGGCCAGATCAGGTGCCAAAGGTGAAGGAATGAAGTTCTACGGACCGGAAGAGGTGATTATCGCTCTTAATGAGAAGGCAATAGACATACATGCTAACATAGAGGTAAGGCTTCCTAAAAACAAGCTAAACCTTGAAGCTGGTACTGAGATGGTAAAGACCACACCTGGTAGAATCATTGTAAACCAGCTTGTACCTGAGGAAGTCCCTTATATAAATGAGATCCTTGGAAAGAAATCTTTGAGAAAGATTATTTCTATAGTTATCAAGCATACCGGTGTCGCACGTACAGCCCAGTTCCTTGATGATATCAAGAATCTTGGATATACAATGGCGTTCAAGGGAGGTCTTTCATTCAACTTGGGTGATGTCATCATTCCGGCTGAGAAGAAATCTCTCATTGAAAACGGATATAAGACAGTTGAATCCATCAAGAGCAACTTCTCTATGGGATTCATCACCAACAACGAGCGTTACAATAAGGTCATTGACCTCTGGACATCTATCGATAACCAGATTACCGGTATTGTAGAAAAGCAGATTTCAAGTGACCAGCAGGGATTCAACCCTGTATATATGATGCTCGACTCTGGAGCCCGTGGATCTACACAGCAGATCAAGCAGTTGTGCGGTATGCGTGGATTGATGGCGAAACCTCAGAAGTCTGGTGGTCAGGGTGCGGAAATTATCGAGAACCCTATTATTTCGAACTTGAAGGAGGGAATGACAGTGCTCGAGTACTTCATCTCTACCCACGGTGCGCGTAAGGGTCTTGCGGATACCGCTTTGAAGACTGCGGATGCAGGATACTTGACCCGTCGTCTTGTAGACGTATCTCATGATGTGATCATCAACGAGGAGGACTGCGGTACTCTCAGAGGTCTTATCGCTACGGCTATCAAGAGCAAGGATGAAGTTGTTGAGTCTTTGGGAGAGAGAATACTCGGACGTACATCAGTACACGATATTTTCAATCCTCTCACAGGAGAGCTTATTCTTCCTGCTGGAGAAGAGATTACAGAAGACAAGGCTGCCCTTATCGAGTCTCTTCCTATCGAACAGGTTGAGATCCGTTCAGTACTTACTTGTGAGTCGCGTAAGGGTGTATGTGCCAAGTGTTACGGACGCAACCTTTCATCAGGACGTATGGTTGAGAAAGGAGAAGTTGTCGGAGTTATCGCGGCACAGTCTATCGGTGAGCCAGGTACTCAGCTTACGCTCCGTACATTCCACGTCGGAGGTACTGCATCAAGTACTGCATCAGAGAGTTCTATTGAGTCCAAGTATGACGGTAAACTTGAATTTGAGGAGCTCAGGACTATTGAGAGAGTCGGTGATGACGGATCA
>CALADR010000181.1 GCA_937890845.1 uncultured Bacteroidales bacterium
ATGCAATGACAAGGTGCCCCGGGAAAATAGGATACGGATTGACCAGAATATCATATTTCTTTGACTTGCGTCCCTCGAACTTCATATATATCTGTTCTTTAGGACGGTTATCCCTGCAAAGGAAGCACTTGCGGGCTTTAATGGCATCTGCCGAAACATTTGCCGATGATGATCTGATACGTGCAGGATTGAACTGCACCTGAACTTTCAGGCCGCCTACTTCCACTTCATGGATATTAACATTTCTGAGAGCTCGGAAGTTCTCACAGGCCAAAGGCCACTGGGACAACTGGTCATTTATGAATTTGTCAACAGGTTTCCTCTTCATCTGTTCCTAACTATATTCTGTCTGGCTTCAAGTTCACAGGTCCTGATCCAGTCTTTGTAAAGATTGTTGGCATTGAGCTTTTCTATACTCAGAGCTGCATCTGAGTTGCCGTCCCACCTTCTGCATTTGTACAAGACATCATATATCCGTCCTATTCTGTATTCCCTGCTGATCCTGAGACCTACCGCATAGTCTTCTCCATAACTGGTATTCGGAAAGCCTCCTATACTTCTCAGCACGTCTGTATCAAAAGCTCTCGGAGCGCCAAGTCCGTTAATCCTCAAAGCATTGTTATGGCCATTTTCCGGAGTCCACTCCTTATGGTCTATCACTCCAGGAGGGATGGGATTCAGGTTGAAGTCAGTCATCTCGTAAGTTCCCACAACCATAGCACACTCCTGACTGTCAAACGCATCCACTATTTTTTCAAGTACATCATCTCCAGAATACAAGTCATCACTGTCCAGCTGGACAGCATACCTGCCGCAAAGAGGATGGAAAACAGCAAGGTTCCAACACCCTCCTATGCCAAGATCATTTTTCTCTGGAACTATATGTACAAGTTCTGGCCTGTAATACCCTGTTTCTGATGAGAAGTAGCCATCATTGTACTCTTCCGCAATTTTCTCAAGCAACTCTGATGTCCCGTCAGTGGAATGATTATCCACTACAATAACATTGAACGGAAACATACATTTCTGAGACAAAGCACTACGTACCGCATCCCCGACTGTCCTGACACGGTTCAGCACAGGTATTATGACAGATGCAGCTACGGGATACCCTTCTACACAATCAGTTCCTTCGTCCACCGGCAGTTCATCTTCAGACACCGGCTCAAGATAAGCTCCTGCAGACTTAAGGTACTCAGTACAAATCTGCTCCATCTCTATCTGCACCTTCCGGTTTTTCGGATCGACATAATCAAACTGCTTTTCTCCCGATTTTCTGCGGTCCGTTTCTTCTTTGGCATACAGAAACTCCTTTATATGCACGATTTTCTTCATTCGCAACCTGAGGTCATACAAGGCTCCGAATTCCCTTTCAACAGACATCTCACGAACTGCTCTGCGGAATGCAGATGCCTTGAATACAAGCACAGGACCAAAGTCGAAGTCATCCCTCAGCGCACCCTTCTGACAGTCTATAAGAGGATGCTTCTTTTTCTCGGCAATGCCTGACATTTCTGCAGGTTTCGTATCATAATAATCTGCATAGAGCATTTCTGCTCCCGTATCTTCCGCTACCGATAATATCCTGTCCAATGCCATGGTTCCCATTTCGAGCACATTGGCTGCCGTATAAAGAAGCAGATATTCAGATTTTACAGCATGCGCAACAGATTTCAAAGTTGATGTGGCCCTGAAAGAGCACTGCGGCATGACAGTTACTCCGTCAAAAGACAAACTCCTGGAAAATGAATCAAGAGTACAAGACAAATCCTGCTCATCGGCCATAGGCAGGATAAAACATTCGATTCCGGACATACAATTCGGTTTTGAGAAATTTATAACAAAGACAGCAAAGTATTTCTGATCTTTGCATACTCTGCCTCAAAGTTAGGGGTAAAGAGTGATTTTCCCAAACTTTCATCTATCTCATTTATATCCCAGAAACGGCCTTCTTCAACTTCTTGCTCATCGGGATGGAGATCATAGCTTCCTATTATGGCAAATATATTTACAGACTCCCTTTCCACCTCTGATTCAAATTCATAAGTCCCGATATATATAGGATTGAATTCCCTGAGACCAAGCTCCTCAGAGGCTTCTCTGTACAACGCTTCGTGTATCTGCTCCCCGAAGTCAACATGCCCTCCGACAGCAGTATCCCACTTTCCAGGCTGTATATCCTTTGACATTGATCTCTTCTGCAAATAAAGTCTCGAATACCTGTCCAGAATATGAAGATGCACCACTGGGTGCAATACCTTGGCTCCGCTATGACAGAATGCTCGTGATGCCATAGCCGTTACGAGACCTGAAGGCTCGATGACAGGAAACATTTCCTGCTTTCCACCTTCCTCATCATGATTGTCTCCAGCCTTTCTATGAGGAAGGACAGGAACAGTTTCATAAGGATAAATCAATTCAAACATACTTCTATCAACATACAAGCGCCAATTGCCACTGCTATTGTCATAACAAGCCCCTTGACTACAGTACCGGAAGGTTTGCCGCCGGACTCACCGGCATCAATAGCATCCTTGAAAAAGATATAAATAGCCGGAACACAAGCTGTTGCAAGAAGAGCATCCTCGTGCATCCCAAGAAATATAATCTTCGATATGGCAATTATTGACCAGTGTACTATAAATATAAATGCAAAAAAATTAATTTTTCTATTGAAAGTCATAAGCATTCCAAGCATATACAGTGACACTGCACTAGGAATCATCGGGGTGGCAATATAAGGGAATGCCAGACCTCGTGCAACTGAAATCAACGGATAGCACAAAGACATAAGCATCATCAGAATACCCAGCCATTCATATTTGCCTGAGCGCTGGAAGGTAGAATAATGAGTGACTAGATCATAAATCCAGGCGACGGCAACCAGACACCAGAAAATAGTCATCACGTTTGAATATTCCCTGACGCCTCCATATTTCATATAATATACAAATGCTATCCACAGTGATTCCGTGACCATAAGAAGTTTTGCCGCAACCTTGGCCCAGGCTGCAGGACGGAAAAACAATAAAGCTGCAAGCACAGCCGCAACTACAATAAAAACAAGCTGGAAAGGCCATGTGGCCAAATTATATTCCGCTATTGTATCCCAGAAAATACCCATAAAACATTCAGATCAAAATCAAAGAAACCGTGAACCCCTCGTCATCGAATTCGCCCTTTCTCTCAACAGGAACACAGGAACGGTAGCGCCAGCCGCAAGCATAAAAATGACACTGCTTGCTACAGCGCCGTTAAATATCATAGCCTGCAGATATTCGCTTCCCTGAGTAGGAGAAGAAATATTCTGGAGAAACATAATCAACGAAAAGACAGTCTTGTAGGCATACGCTCCAGGAATCATCGGAAGCAGGGCCGGTATATAAAGCACTGTCATAGGACAGAAAACTTTTCTGCCGAACCATACACTCCCCGTCCCTATAAGGAAAGCCGCAACAAGCGAAGCTGTCGCTATGTCAACACCCAGAAAAGTCATCAGACAATATCTGGTCGCGTGTCCCACTGCTGCCAAGGCAGCAATATAAGGAAAAGCTCTCAAAGGAGGGTCGGAAATAGCTCCGAACCCCATGGCGGCCACTGCTGCAAAAAGGCCGTCAGACAATATATCAACCGCTATCATAACAAACTGTCTTTTACTAACATCAATGTTGCCGACATACCTATGGCAATGCATATTATAAGCATCAGGGCATTTACCAGTCTGCTTATTCCTATCTGTATGTGTCCGTCGGTAATGTCAATAACGCCATTTATCAAAGGCACTCCGGGAACGAGATAAAGGACACTCGTAGCAAGGGCAATCTCTGCCGAATCAATGCCCAGTGTAAGGGCTGAAGAGGCACAAAGAGAAGCCACAAATGCAGACACTATAAAAACAACATAGTGGTTTACTCCCCTATGCATAAGATGCTGCCTGAGATAAAAGCCTACAAGTGTAGAAGTAAATACTATAAGCATTGCCCATATCCCGCCTCCGAAAAGACGGCAGAAAGACATATTGGCAAGTCCAACCATGAAAAGGACAAACCACGGATTGATTCTTGGCTTTGAAACTATCTCTTCAAACTTATGCCTGATGGCGTCAAGTGACATATTACTGTCATAGGCAGCCCAGCTAAGAGCACTCAAATCAGCGTTCCACTCAAAACTTATAGGAAAACCGGGGATATCCACCACTCTGGTACTCATCAGTCTGCTATCCTTTTCACAAACAGTAAGCATCGCTGTTTTCTGTGATGTATGCAGTCTGACTTCAGTTCCCAGCGCAGCTCCTATACGCTTGCTATTACGAACGACGCGGGAAGTATGAACTCCCGCGCCTAACATATGTGAGACATACTGGGATATGAAATCCGCAATATCCTCAATTTTTTCCTGTGTAAATTTTACTTCATCCATATTAAGCCAATGCAATCAGGATAAGCACCTGTGCCACCAATACCCTCATAAACATTGCAAGAGGATAAACCGTAGCATAACTCACTGAAGTATAATCAGTTCCATATGCATTCTGCGCAAATGCAAGAACAGGAGGGTTTGTACAGCTTCCGGATATCAGTCCGCAAATCTGATAGAAGTTCAGTTTGAAGACAACTCTTCCTATCACAGAAATAAGGAACGTAGGTATAATGGTAATAAGGGCACCGTAAAGTATCCACCAATAACCGCCACCTACGATTGAACTGACAAAATTCTCTCCGGCTCCAAGACCTACGGCAGCCAGGAATATGGATATACCAAGTTCTCTAAGCATCATATTGGCACTCATAGTAGTATAAGTGGTAATCTTGAGCCTTGGTCCGAAATAACCTATTAGGATAGCTATGATAAGCGGACCTCCTGCAAGACCGAGTTTTACAGCCTGCGGGATTCCAGGGAACTTGAACGGAATCGATCCGAAAAGCACTCCGATTGCGATTCCGAAGAAAATAGGTACAAGATGAGGATGTGAAAGGCTTGACTCTGAATTTCCCACGATTTTAGCGACCTTGTCTATAGCATTCCCAGCACCTACCACCATTATTGAATCTCCCATCTGGAGAGTAAGGTTAGGACTGGCAACAAGATCAACCCCTGAACGAGAGACTCTCGTTATACTTACACCGAATGTTGACCTGATCTTGAGATCTTTCAGTTTCTTTCCTGTAAGCGACGACTTCGTTATTGTGAGTCTCTTTACAGTAAGGGATGTATCCAGTTTGTCCCACACTGACTTAGGCATATCTATAAGTTCTCCGAAGAGCATTGTAACTACATCTACAGAACTCTGCGATGTAACGACAAGAAGCTTGTCTCCTTCATTGATTACAGTACTTGCAACAGGGACTTCAACTACATTGTCCCTTAACATTCTGGAAACGACAAACTTGTTTGTAATCTCCTTGTCTATCTCTACAAGAGTCTTACCGAACACTGCAGGGTTCTTTACCTGACAAGCAATACGTACAGCACTCTCTATTCCGGTCTCTTCACCATCCAGGATAGCCTGTTCTTTCTTGATATCTACCTTGAATATGGCCTTGACAAGAAGCAGCACTACTATTACGCCAAGTACTCCAAGAGGATAGGCTACCGCATAACCAGAAGCAAGTGAAGCCGATATTTCAGATGCATCTACTTCAGAAAGGAAAGATCCTGCACTTGTAGCATCATAAAATGTCTGCTGTGCTGCTCCCAGACCAGGTGTATTGGTTACGGCACCAGACATAACGCCTGTCATAGTAACCAGACTTTCTCCAGTCACAAGATGTACTATGAAAGCTGTGGTAGCTCCGAGCAGAACAAGCGCAACGGCAAGCATATTCAGAGTCAGTCCTCCCTTTTTGAATGAATGGAAGAATCCAGGGCCTACCTGAAGTCCGATTGAAAATACGAACAGAATAAGTCCGAATTCCTTAAGGAAGTGAAGAAGGTTTGCATCTGCCCTGAATCCGAAATGACTCAGAAGGATACCAACAAACAGAATCCAGGTGCTACCCAAAGAAACTCCTTTGAATTTGAATTTTCCCAAGAAAATTCCGGCTGCGATGACAAAGGCAAGCAACATTATCGAATGTCCTGTCCCTTGACCGAAAAATAATTCTCTCATACTAACTTAACTAACTTATATTTTTTCTACAATTTTTCTTGATTCCGCCCGATACAGATACCTGCATATCAAAATTTCAATTCAGCACAGAAAGCAGAATGTCCTCCGACTTCACCCTCTATATAATATACCCGGCCCTCATCCAAGTGCCCGCCTTCCCTTCCAACAGTGGTACTCTCCTGACTTTCAGGTCTAAGTGCACAACGGTACAACGAAACCTTTTCACCAGGCCTGGTTTCGTGATTGAAATTAATACTGACTTCCTTCAACGGATATGCAGATGTCACTGAAAAACCTACTGCATCCATTGCCCATACCAGATACATGGCATTATTCGTATGGCCGTTCAAATCAACGTCTGAATAAGAGACAATATGGTCTCCTATATATACTTTTTCACACGCTGATGGAATCTGTACCTTTCCACAAGACTTTTCTATTGCATTCTCCAGACAAATATCTTCTGTAGAGATTTCCGCAGACCGTACAATCCGCCTAGTATCTATATTTAGCACCAGCCAGGATGTCGTAGCTTTTACCAGCACTTCCCCATCTGCTCCTGTCATAAGAAAATCCCTTATGTAAAAAAGTCTCTCAGGCCCTTTATGCCATGTAGAAAGCTCCACTTTTTCGTTCCAACGAGGATGCCTGACAAACTCAATATGCATTCTGGATAGGACCCACGCAGTTCTGGTCTCAATAAGTCTGTCATAACCGAATCCCAGTATATTTGCGTGGATATTTGCAGCTTCTTGTGCCAAATCCATAAAAGACGCCGGCTTCAACAGCTGTGACATATCAGTGTCATAGCACGGTATCAAGATGCTTTGCTGGTACTTGTGTTTCATTTTTCTAAAAACTTTCGATTCCGCCTCCGAAAAAGAATTTGCAAAAATAGTATTTTATTCTGTAATAGAAAAATCAGGACCTGTGAAGAATATTGTACTCTTCGGCATTGTACAGAATATTATCTATAAAATCAGGAAAGAGCCTTGCTACCATGACATATACAACCATAAGGAACACTAAAGACAGCAAGATGATTGCTGCAATATACAATACCTTGCGCCATCTGCCAAGACCGTTTACTGATGAAGATTTCTTTTCTGAGCGAATTTCCTGAACTGGATCCGCCTCCGGTAAGGGCTCGTCAATCTGCTGCTCCCTAACTGTCCCTTCCGCCTCCGGCTCTTCCGTAAGAGAAACCTCTGATTCGCTTGAAGCAACACTTTCATAAACATCAATATCAGGGGAATCAGACACGCTGCCATCAGACGATATCTGATCATCCTGCATCCGGCCATCATGTTCATTATCCACTGAAGGTACTTCTTCAATCAAGTTTTTAAGCGCATCTACAGCAGCAGAAACTTCCTCTTTAGTCTCCACATGAGTCTTCAAGGAAAGAGGGGTAAGGCCAAATCCTTCAGGATAAATGTCAAGATCCTCGTCAGACACAAAAAAGAAATTGTTTTCCTTTGTAGCCCTCATCCTGCCCAAACCAGGAAATACAACATTCTTTCTGGTTTGCAGAACATCCCTAAGCCCATCAACAAATATTACCAGTGCCT
>CALADR010000182.1 GCA_937890845.1 uncultured Bacteroidales bacterium
GTAAAATCCTGGGCTTGGAAGCTATTGCATAAAAGAAGAGTCTTTCCCTGTGCAACAGCCAGATAGAGCCTCCCGTCTGCATAAGATGCTACAATCTTATTATAATCCGGAATATCCGACATTGATTTCAAGATATAATACAACTCCGGCAACACAGCGGATTTATAACCGTCAGTACGAAGTACACTTGAAGCAAGTGCTTTAGAAAGGCTCTCGCCAATCGTGTTAGAATAAACCATGACTGCGCCGAACTCAGGAACAGCAACACTTTCAACAGAATCTCCTTCAGACAGCAAAACGACATCCGACAGCAGTTTCCTGGAGTCAGCCGGAGAAAAAAATGCTTCCGGAAGCAAAGCTACCTTCGGGGTAAACAAGGCTATTTCCACTGCATCATATCTCTGCTGGAACTCTTTGGTTACAAACACTTTATCTGCCGTAAACCACTCTGATGCATAATTCCTGCCATCTCTGGCCAGCACCTTAAAAGAATATCCACTCAAGGCTACTTGAATGGATATTCTATCGATTGTTATTTCAGGATTTACAACTGTCATTACTCCCAGTTACCTGCATTGTTATTAGGAGCAGAGATACTGCCGACCTGAAGTCCCGGATAACGTCCCATATCCTCCATCGCTGCATCCAAGTTAATTCTCAACTGATTGTCAAGACCCTTCAGCAATGACCTGTATGGCATGCTTGCCTCAAAAAGAGGAACCGGTACTCCGGAAACCTTCTTTGTAGTTGAAGCCATTATAAGAGAGTCTCCACAGAAAGGAATGAATGCCAGAGAATCGATGTTGAAGTCTGTACGTCCTTTGAACAGGGTATCTTTAACAGCTATCTTATTTTCAATCTGGAAAACAAGTTTTTCTCCTTTTTCATAAAGAGCAAGCATTTCCTCCGGTTTGATACGAGGCTTGCGTCTTTTCAAGGCTGCTGTATTTGCCACTGCAAGGGAATCATCCTGAGAGCCTATCTGCATAGTTACATCAAGTGTTCCAGTATTATAGAACATCTTGAGAGAGTCTATTGTAGGAGAAAAACGTCCGTAGGTCGACTTGAATGCTACCTGAAGATCTCTGATATCTTTAAGTCTCTGGATAGCAACTGCTTTACGCTCGTCAGTAGCTTTGTTGAATCTCACTGGCTCCATAACGCTCTCTACAACGAGATAGCCCAACCATATAATGATAAGAGGGGCCACAAGATAAATGATCAGGTTTTTAACTATGTTCATCGGTTTATGTTTTTAATTTTCCAATATTTCCAAATCCCGGACAAAGTTAGAAATTTGATTTATGAAATGCAATATAAATTTATAAATTTGCATCTGAATTTCCTTAATGAAATATGAACGACATTAATATATCAAACATTTCGACGCTGGAAAACCTTATAATAGGAGCGTCACTGACAGCAATAACTGCACACATGCGTCCTGACGGGGATGCTGTAGGAAGTTGCACTGCCCTGTATCACATATTCAGACATTATGGAAAGAAGGCTGTCATAGTCCTTCCGAACAAGGCTCCTGATTTCCTGTCTTTCCTAACCTCAACAATCGAGGAAGGAGACCTGCTTTCATTTGAAGATGACAAGGAAAAGGCAGAACAGGTCCTCAAAAAAAGCGATTTGATTTTCAGCCTTGACTACAATGCTTTTCACAGAACCGGATGCATGGAAACACTCCTGTCAGGCTCTTCTGCGAAAAAGGTACTTATAGACCACCATCTCGATCCGTCAAGAGACATTTACGATCTGTCATTTTCAGAAACCCAGGTTTCCTCTACAGCTGAATACCTGTACCATATACTTTTGGCAACAGACGAATTCCATGGTGATGCAGGAAAGCTCCCTGCTGACTCAGCCACCGCTCTTATGACAGGCATGACTACAGACACCAACAATTTTGCCAATTCAGTCTTTCCGTCAACATTGAAAATGGCATCTGGCCTGTTGGAAGCCGGCACAGACAGGGACATGATAATCTCCTGCCTTTACCAGTCATACAGAGAGGAAAGAATAAGGCTTCTCGGGGAACTTCTGTTCAAGAACATGAAAATCATGGAAGAAGGTGTTGCGTATATTGTGCTTGACAAGGAAACCATGGACAGATATAATCTTCAGGAAGGAGAGACTGAAGGTTTTGTAAATATTCCTCTAAGTATCGGCAAGGTAAAGATGAGCTGCCTTTTCAAA
>CALADR010000183.1 GCA_937890845.1 uncultured Bacteroidales bacterium
TCTGTTTTTTGTCAAGATTTTTCTGTTTTTAGTATTTTTATACCTTTTTTAGTTAATTTTGCGTCCGGTTAAAATTTTTGCTTTATGGAAAAAGTTACACTGAAAGACAAAACGTTCAAGACATTCATCCCATATGAAAAAATTATGACGGCTGTTGACGGAGTAGCGGACAAGATAAACAAAGACTTCAAAGGATGTGAAGATCTCCCTGTCCTGCTATGTGTCCTGAACGGATCCATAATGTTCACAGCAGAACTTATGAAACGGCTTGACTTCAACTGCCAGCTTGTTTCCATCAAGCTTACCTCTTACGAAGGCACAGGCTCTTCCGGAAAAGTAAAGCAGGCAATGGGACTGACTGCCGATATAACAGGAAGAATAGTCATAATTGTAGAAGATATAGTCGATACAGGCAATACTATTGTAGAACTTAAGCGCATACTTAAAGAAGCGGGAGCCTCTGAAAGCCGTGTTTGTACACTGCTCTTCAAGCCGGAGTCTTATACTAAAGACACTCCTCTTGACTATGTCGCTCTTGAAATCCCAAACGATTTCATCGTAGGTTTCGGACTTGACTATGACGAGTTGGGACGCAATCTGAAAGATATTTATGTTCTTGACAAGTAAGACATTGCGTATATTCACACTAAGAAATAAAATTTTTAAAAGATGAAGTATTTTATTCTTTTCGGGCCTCCGGGTGCAGGTAAAGGCACACAGGCTACTGCTATGGTTGAAAAACATAATCTCCACCATATTTCTACAGGCGCGCTTCTCCGTAAAGAGATTGCAGCAGGTTCTGAACTCGGGCTCAAAGCCAAATCTCTCATTGACGCAGGCGCACTTGTACCTGACGAAGTAGTAGAGGGAATGATTGAGTCTGAATTCAAGACAGTTACAGGAGTAGCCGGTTTCCTCCTTGACGGATTCCCAAGAACAGTGGCACAGGCTGAAGCCTTGGACAAAATTCTTGAAAAGACAAACGAAAGCGTAACATCCGTTATCTCTATAATGATTCCTGACGAGATGATCAAAGAACGCATCCAGCACCGTGCAGCCATAGAAGGCCGTGCTGATGATGCAAGCGAAGAGACTATCAACAACAGGATCAAGACATATCACGAAAAAGCCGAGCCTCTTATCGAATACTACAAGGCTAACGGAAAATACAGAGAAGCAGACGGAACAGGCACTATTGAAGAAGTTCGCGAAAAGATTTTCGCTCTCATGGAAAATCTGTAAATGTTCCTGCAATAAAACAACGGAACCGGCCCCCAAAAGGCCGGTTCCGTTGTTTTATAAACTTACGAGTCACAGTCATCAACTACTTCAGAACTATAAAAATCAGAAATTGGTCCTTTCCCACCAGTCAGTAATTATCCCCCACCTCGCTGCCTGTTTCAGAGAAAGAAATTCTGCCTTTAATTCCGGATTTCTGGTAATCAGCTGTTTACAGCTGCTATAAACACTAAAAAACCGTCCTTTGAAAGGATTATCAATTCCCCAGCTTCCTTTCGGCTCATCATTGATGTAATACCAATACCTGTCTTCATTTGGGATAGCTGCACTTCCTGCATTGACCATTTGTCTCAATGCTTCCCGCACATATCCGCACCTCAACAATGCCCTGGCATAAGACTCGTAGGCCTGACTGAATTCCAGACAGATTCCACGTAAGTAATCCTGTCCAAAAATTGTTTGAAAACTTCTTTCCTGGCACTCGGAATCATCTTTACATTCTGCCCCTCAGTCCAGGCTACAAGCTGAAATCTTTTGTTTTCTGACATAATACACAAAATTTAAAAGAACTCAAACCGGCCACCCGGTCACGCCAGGGTATAATTATCCCTGACAGTGGACCTTTGTCCGAAAATTTTGTGTACTATATTATTTTTCTAAAGGTCGAACGCCTTTTCGATTTCCTTACCTGCTTTTTCAAGGCCTTTCTCTGCTTTTTTCATGGCCTCCTCAGTTTCTTTTTCGGCTTTCTTCATAGCCTTTTCAGTCTTTTTCTCAGCAAGCTTCATTATTTTTTCATTCAAATCCTCCATCTGCTCCATCAACTTCTCACATTTTTCTTCGTCACCGTCGATTTTAGCCTGAGCCAATTCTGTCGCAAGTTCCTGATACTCTTTGGCCAGTTCTTCAGCAGAAGGAGAGCAGGACACAAACAAGGCAGACGCACAGAATGCCGCAAAAAGGATTTTCAATGTTTTCATATTGTCTTATAATTTTCCCAAAAATAAAGAAAATTTTTGGAAAATTTACACATCCTGCATCATAAACTATTGTTCTCTGCTTTTACCGATGTTGCGGATATATTTTGCCGGAACGCCTCCCACAACCGTGTTGGCTGCAACATCTTTCGTCACCACTGACCCGGCAGCGATAATGACATTGTCGCCCACTGTCACGCCTCGCAAAATGGTAGAGTGGGACCCCACCCACACATTCTTTCCCAACCGTATGGGAGCCGGATACATAGCCCCGCGATCTTCGGGCGCCATACCGTGATTGAGTGTGGCAAAGACCACATTATGACCGACGAGACAGCCGTCACCCAACATCACACCGCCATGATCCTGAAAATGGAAAAGACTTGCGACGGCCGTAAGAAATACGATTACGATGAAGGAACCATTGTCATCTTTGCACCGAGACAAACGGCAGTTTATCACGCGCAGCAAAAGCAGCAGGGATGTTCTGTCCCGTTTTGAATATCTGCTGAACGAATATTTCGGCGATTTGCTCAAAAAGGAAACCGGCAGGACGCCACAGGAATACATTCAGGAGAAAATAATCGAGATAGCAAAGGACCGTATATCCGGCACTAAAGATACGGTAAGCCATATAGCTTACTCGCTGGGGTTCCAATATCCCCAGCACCTGTGCCGTTTGTTCAAGAAGAGAGAAGGATGCACGCCAAATGAATACCGTATAAAGATGATTGACTGAAAAATAAAATGAGTGCCATCAATACGGTGTATGACATACTGCATCAAAGTACGTATCAAATTACTGTATGGAAATCAGTATTTTAAATACTAATTTTGCAATTGGAAATAATTATTAAAGACATGAAATTTTTATTATCACTTACAACCCTCTTGCTATTCACCGCATGCTCACCAGAAATCTTCCAGCAAATTGCCACATTGTCATCAGAGAATGTTGAACTTAAAGACGACAGGGCTTTTGCTTATGAAAATGAATTATTTACAATTGAATACTATTTCTGGTCAGAGAGCGGAAAGTTTTATTTCACTATAACAAATAACTCTGATGACGATTTATATCTGAATCTAGAAAAATCATATTTTGTAAATAATGGGTATGCTTACGACTATTACCAAAATAGGACTTTCGTATATACTAACAGTAAAACAACTATTTCTGCCTCTTCAGTGCTTCCAAAAAACAACTCTTCTATTATATCAACTTTTGGCACACCGTACATCTATGGAAATGGAGCAGCATTAACTTCAGATAACGGAATTTCAGTAGAGTATGCAGAACAACCTTATAATATGCATCCCTGCTCTCTCTTCCAAGTCTTTTGGAGAATTCAGTATTTCATCATCTGAATTCAGAGATTGCGGATTTATTAGAAATCCTACAAAAAAAGAGCTTGCAATAAGAGAATATACAGTATTAAACTCTCCACGCATAATTGAGAACCGTCTTGTATTCGAGTTTAATGGATCTACGGTCCCAATTACCAATTTATTTTATGTAAGCGAATTTCAGAATATTGCCTATAATAATGCTACTGAATATGTTACAGTTAAAAACTGTGATGGCACAAAACAGGATGTCAAAATGCACATGATGTCAGCTAACAACAAGTTTTACATCACTTATTTCAGCAACGGAACAGCAAGTGACAGGACATCTCAAGACACAAGTCCCTGGAACAGGATAAAGACAGTATTTGAAGATGATATATATCAATAAACATATTATTTTATAATCGGGAAAAGATGAGCCAATATCAGTCTTATCCGTGAAATGTCAGAACTTTCCGGATAATCCGTTTTCCTATTTTACCCGTTTTGACTATGAACGATATTTCGTTTTGAAAAGATTAACTATCTTTGCAGTTTGAGAAAATCTTAGAAGACAACTCATTATTGATTTAGAACAATTATGGCAGACAGCAATTTCATAGACTACGTAAAGATATTCTGCGCATCCGGAAACGGAGGAGCGGGCTCTATGCACCTGCGCAGGGAAAAATACATACCTAAGGGCGGACCGGACGGAGGAGACGGAGGACGCGGAGGACACGTCATACTAAGAGCGAACCCTCAGTTCTGGACACTCATACACCTGAAATACCGCAAGCACATACGCGCCGAGCACGGAGGAGCAGGCAGCGGACAGCTCTGCAAAGGAAAGAACGGACAGGATATCATACTGGATGTTCCACTTGGGACAGTGGCAAAAGATGCAGAGACAGGAGAAACCTTATTTGAACTTGTGGAACCCGGTGAGGAAAGAATCCTCGTAAAGGGCGGCCGCGGAGGACTCGGCAACAACAATTTCAAATCTGCCACAAACCAGACTCCAAGGTACGCACAGCCTGGTGAGCCAGGCATAGAAGGATGGTTCATTCTTGAACTTAAAATCCTTGCTGATGTCGGTCTTGTCGGCTTCCCTAATGCCGGAAAATCCACTTTGCTATCAGTAGTGTCCGCAGCCAAGCCGAAAATCGCAGACTATGCGTTCACCACTCTGGAACCGAACCTCGGAATCGTCAGCTATCGTGACGACAAGTCGTTCGTAATGGCTGACATACCTGGAATCATAGAAGGAGCGCACGAAGGAAAAGGAATCGGGCTGCGATTCCTACGTCATATCGAAAGGAACTCCATTCTGCTGTTTATGGTCCCTGCCGATGCGGACGATATAAAGAAAGGCTATGAAATCCTTCTTAACGAGCTGAGGGAATACAATCCTGAACTTCTGGTAAAGGGTCGTGTACTTGCCATTACCAAGACAGACATGCTGGACGAAAAGATGAAATCAGAAATGGAAGCCGAACTTCCTGAAGACGTTCCTCATATCTTCATTTCATCCGTTACCGGCGAAGGAATACCCCAGCTGAAGGATATGCTGTGGTCTGTGCTTACAGAAGAAAACTAAAAAGAGCCATGAACCTCTGGAATCAGCTACATCTGCTTGACCAGCACATAACACTGCTGATAAACAGCATTCACAGCAACTTTTCGGACACTGTCATGCAGGTGTTTTCAAACAT
>CALADR010000184.1 GCA_937890845.1 uncultured Bacteroidales bacterium
GAGATTTTTTCTCCGGACACTAATGGTATTTACCCTAAGAAAAAAGTCCCATTATACATTTAAGCAGATCTAATGTGATAATCTTTTTTGCATTTTTTTTGCTAAATAAAGAGATGAAATACCAAGTAACATCCTGCAAATTAAAATCGTAAGAGCTGCTCCTATATATGAATAATAGTATACTAGAGGGATCGATATAAGCATCCCTATTATAGATGATACTATGGTGACATTTCTCAATGGTCGCTCATGATGCGTCACAATCAAGTAATTTGTTCCATAAATATTGCATAATGAGAGAAAAATAGTTGATACTGCTAAAATCCTCATTACAATAATCGATTTTTCAAACTCTACTCCTAACATAATTCTAATGATTAATGGAGCCAAAAAGATTAATAGCAAAGTAAATATAACTGAGATTGAAAGTTCTATTATTGAATATAATTTATGCTTATCAGATCTCCTTGATAAAAATGGAAAAAACGCTCTAGACAAGACTGACTGAAATCGATATACAATTGACGGAAACTTATTGCCGCCATCATAAATACCATTTGCAACAGAGCCCCAAAAAAATCCTAATAACATAATAGAGAAACTGTTATATAAATTAGGCATCAAGTTATTAATAAAAACATCTGCACTATTTTTTATTGTTTTAATAATACTACCTATATTAGGACGATACAACTGATAACCCCAACTGTGTAATATTACATAGAGCGCAAATATTCCGCATATTACATAGCCTATTGTGGTAAATAATGGTTGCAAAATATAGTCCTTCTCTTCTTTTACAAATAAAAAGACAGAAATTGTAAATATTAGTTTAACTAATAAATTGAGTATAGTTATATATTTCATTTTTTCAATGGCTTGAAAAAACCAATCTGGAAATAGTATATATCCCGGAACCATCAAAAAAGTAACAAAAATAATAGTGGCGTTTTCCTTAAAATATGGTACTACATATACTGCAATAGATAAAAGTATTCCTGAAATAAATGTAAGTAAACATCTTGCCCATAAGACATTACTAAATATTTCAGATACTTTTTTCTTATTATCTCTATTCTGAGCGACATCACGTGTCGCAGTAAAATTAAAGCCCCAATCAGCAATTGTTTGAATCCAAACTATAATAGCTGATGCAAATGCTATTTTTCCAAAACCAGAAGGTCCTATTACACGTGCCAAGTATGGCATTGTGATTAATGGAAATATATAACCGGCAATTTGGAGTAATGATAAATATCCAAAATTAGATATCACTGTTTTACCTTCTTTGCTTTTTTGCAATCTAAATATTAATTCTTTTAATCTATTCATTAATATTGATATATTTAATAGCTTAACATTGACAATTTTGCCGTATTTGCAACTTTATAGGTCTTTACTCATTCTTAATTTTTGAAATATTTATTTATTGTTATATGCTAAATTCAAATCAATCCAAGAGCCTAACAGTAAATCATCATTATAGTTGTCAAATTTTTCGAATCCGCTGCCATCAAAGAATGTGATTTCTCCGAAATACAACTTTCCGTTGCAGTAGTACCAATCAATTCTGACATGTGGCATTCCTGCTGCTAAGATTTCGCATAGCTCAAGCATTTTTTCCAACAATTCTGGTTTAGGGGCTATTGTCGGAGTGGTTTCACCATATCCATTCTGAGTAATTGGCATTTTGTGCCAATCAGTATCATAAAAATCTTGAGTATGAGAATCAGTAAATCTTCCAGAGTGAAATTCGATTAATTTAGGTTTCCCATTAAAACAAAGGACTTTATAATCCTTAAGATCTCCATCTTCAGGAACAAGTAGCTCTTCTGCAATAATCTGCTTTTTAACTCCTTTATATGGCCATTCTCTAAGATTCTTATAAATATCTGATTTCATAGAGACCGACAGAGTTTGCAGTGCTTTATTCTTGTCAAATGAATTAATATTCTTGCATATTGCAACTCCGCCACCTCCACCACCATGTGTGGTCTTCAGGACAAATTGCTTTGGCAACTTGTTCCACTCTATTTGCTCAGGAGTCTCCCAAACACCTATTGTAGGAATTATATATTGTTCGCCCAATTTACTTGCTACATACTCTTTGACTGCATATTTGTCAACCATTTTCGTATATGCTGGATTATGGTTGTACAATTTAAGCCACTGCAGCTTCTGATTAAATGATTTTGGGTTTTTCAAATCAAGCTTTTCCCCCATTCTTAACCGGAACAGCATTTTCAGATAAAAGGCATCAGGATACAGAAATTTAGTTTTTCTTACCAAGCCCAACACAACTTGGGAGGGATGTTTGATATATTCTATAATAGGTCTCATTATATGCAGATTAAATATATTTAGAAATATGCGTAATGATGTCTTTGATACAGTTAAGTGATTTGTTGTCTTTATCCAGTAACGGATTGTATTCCACCAAATCCATTGACACCACATTGCTATTTATAAAGACTGTCTCTAACAAGGCATTTAGTTTCTCAAGGCTGATTCCATCGGGAACAGGAACACCTGTGCCGGGACAAAGTTTTGGATCAAGTACGTCAATGTCCAGACTAATATGTATATGCTTCCTATTTTTAAGAAATGTATTAGTTTTATTAATAACACCGTCTAAAGACTCGTTAATGTCTTTACTACTGCAGACATTTCCATTCTTTAAGAGATCTTGTTCAAACGGATCTAAATCACGTATGCCAAGGTATAATATATCGTTCTTAGCTATCTTTTCCTGACCAAGAGCATCTTTATATACCGGATTTCCTAAATTCATAAGATATGACATATGCATACCATGAATATGTCCTGTTGGACTAGATTCGGCAATATTACAGTCCCCGTGAGCATCAATATAAACGACAGATAAGTCATTATAATATCTAAGTATTCCACTTATAGAGCCCCAAGAAACAGCATGGTCGCCACCTAATATAATTGGCATATCATTAATACTTGCAGTATTGTAGCATGCTTCATTCAACTTTTTACATACATCAATTATCTGATCTGGAAACATCATAGAATCTTTTTTTATAATTGTTCCAAATTCTATGAATGATGGCGAGTTTATAATTATATTTCCATCCCGAATACTACTGTTTATATTCTGTTTAAAAAGATAGCCAATAATTTCAGGAGCTAACTCTGTTCCTTGTTTTTCACAACCTAAGTTAAGGGGGACAAATATAAGTTGTTTCATAATTGTGCTTTTATATCTTGTCACAAAAGATACTATGTTTTAAATACCTGTATTTTATTGATAAGAAATAATATTACGAGATTTAAGATACCTGCGCACGCACTTAACCTTGTTTTATAATAGCTCTTTAGAATTTCCTCCAGACCATCTTGTTGACGATTCCGACGTAAGACTGGATTATCTTGACGACCTTGGTGGATACGTTCTCGTCTATGTAGTCGGGAACCGGGATTCCGTGCTGGCCGTCGCGGCAGAGCTCCACTGCTGTGTCGACCGCCTGAAGAAGTGACTTTTCGTCTATGCCGGCGATGATGAAGTCTGCCTTGTCGATAGCCTCAGGACGTTCGGTGCTGGTACGGATGCAGATAGCAGGGAACGGATGGCCTACGCTGGTGAAGAAAGAGCTTTCCTCCGGAAGTGTACCTGAATCCGATACCACTGCGAATGCGTTCATCTGAAGACAGTTGTAGTCGTGGAATCCGAGAGGCTCGTGCTGGATGACGCGCGGGTCGAGCTGGAAGCCTGATGCTGCAAGTCTGTTGCGTGAGCGAGGATGACAGCTGTACAGTATAGGCATGTCATATTTCTCGGCCATTGCGTTGATAGCGTTGAAAAGGCTCATGAAGTTCTTCTCTGTATCGATATTTTCTTCACGGTGTGCTGAGAGAAGAATATATTTTCCTTTTTCGAGTCCGAGTCTCTTGTGGACGTCTGATGCCTCTATTTCTGCAAGATTCTCATGAAGCACTTCTGCCATAGGCGAGCCTGTGACGTATGTGCGTTCCTTAGGAAGTCCGCAGTCAGCAAGGTAACGTCTTGCATGCTCCGAGTAGGCCATATTCACATCAGAGATGATATCCACTATACGGCGGTTGGTCTCTTCCGGAAGGCACTCGTCTTTGCAGCGGTTGCCAGCTTCCATGTGGAATATCGGGATATGAAGTCTCTTGGCTCCGATTACTGAAAGGCAGCTGTTGGTATCACCAAGAACAAGAACTCCGTCAGGCTGTGTTGCGACCATGAGTTTGTAGCTCTGGTCTATGATGTTACCCATTGTCGCACCGAGGTCTTCGCCTACTGCATTCATATATACCTCAGGATCTGCAAGTTTGAGGTCTTTGAAGAAGACTCCGTTAAGGTTATAGTCGTAGTTCTGGCCTGTGTGGGCGAGAATTACGTCGAAGTAACGGCGGCATTTGTTGATGACCGCTGCCAGGCGGATGATTTCAGGTCGTGTACCTACTATGATAAGGAGCTTGAGGCGTCCGTCGTTCTTGAAGCTTATATCTGAATATGTGTTTGCCATTTGTCTGTGCTTGATTGTTGTATATCTGGAAATTATGCTTACCTTTGTATCGGATATTTATACGAAAGTAAGTGGTAATCACCAAAGCAAGATTACTTTCATTAACATAGGACGTTTATCTCTGAAGATAGGCGTCCTTTATATTTTACCGGATGAGTACTCTTTCCAAGAGTCCCGATTTCCACCTCTTTTTTCGTATAAAATCCATAAATGAAAGTAATTATTGAATTTGGTGGACTCCGGCTGAAAGTCAGTTGTGAGCGGATTCCCAAACCGGTATTCGTCCGAGGTCACTTCAAGGTGATTAACGGGCGGTCGGTTTACGTCAGACCTTATTATCGCAAGCGATAAGGGTTAGTCTGCTTCCATCCGGTTAGAGAGGGTAAATGACTTGATTGTTTACCCTCTCTTTATTTAATATCAGTCAAATATTATTTCACCGGAAGGAAGTAGGTGTCCGGCTTTTGCGGGTTGAAGATTTCGTTGCAGTACATCACCGTCACAAGGTCCTGTGTGTCGGAGAGGTTTATGATATTGTGAGTGTATCCCGGAAGCATGTGGATGCACTTGATATTGTCTCCGCTCACCTCGAACTCTATCACTTCATCACTGTCTATTCTGCGCTGCTGGATGAGGCCATGGCCGCTGACTACGATGAAGAACTCCCATTTGGTGTTGTGCCAGTGTTGGCCCTTGGTAATGCCAGGTTTGGAGATGTTGATGCTGACCTGTCCGCAATTGAGAGTATGGACGAGCTCTGTGAAAGAGCCTCTTTGATCAACATTCATCTTGAGAGGGAACGCCACTTTCTCTTTAGGAAGATAGCTCAAATAGGTGCTATAGAGCTTCTTGGCAAGACTGTTTTCCGGAATCTCAGGAATGTTCAAGGTTCTTGGCTGCTCGGCAAAGCTGTAAATCATATCCACTATCTCTCCGAGAGTGGCCTTGTGAGTCACAGGGCAGTAGCAGTAGCGTCCGTCTTCCGTCGGGACTGTCTCCACTCCGTCAAACTCGCATCTGTGCGAATTTCCCTTAAGCGCCTCTATCATCTCATCTACAAGGTCGTCAATGTAAAGGAGTTCCATTTCCACGCTCCTGTCATTCACCTGGATAGGAAGGTCATTGGCGATATTGTTGCAGAATGTGGCGATGGCGCTGTTATAGTTCGGACGGCACCATTTGCCGAAGAGGTTGGGAAACCTATAGACAAGTACTGGGGCTCCTGTTTCCTTTTCGTAGCCGAACATCAGTTCTTCGCCGGCTTTCTTGCTCTTTCCGTATTCCGAAGTTCCGAAGCGGCCTGCAAGGGTCGCCTGAATGGATGAGGAGATCATCACAGGGCATTTGTTGCCATGCTTTTTCAGAGTGTCAAGAAGGACTGTGGCGAAGCCGAAGTTGCCTTTCATGAACTCTTCCGGATCTTTCGGACGGTTTACTCCTGCGAGGTTGAATACGAAGTCGCACTCCCTGCACCAGCTGTCAAGCTGCTCTGGGGTGCTGTCCATATCATATTCAAAGACATCATCGACGGAAGGCATTTCTGTTGAGCCTTCTCCCTTTGGTGCTAGTCCGTAGCACTTGGCCTTGCCGTCCTTTATGTTGTTAAGTTGGGCGCAGAGGTTCCTGCCGACGAACCCCTTTGCCCCTGTTACCAATATTTTCATAACTTACTGTTTCAGACTACTGTACGAAGTTGCCAACTCCTGCAAGCTCTTTCTGGATGTATTCGAGTGAAGCGATTTTTGCCTTGGTCTCCTCGACTGTAAGCATACGGGTGTTGTTGGAGTTGAACTCGGTGAGTTTGTTTCTTTCTGCCTCGCCCTCCTTGAAGTACTTGTCGTAGTTGAGTCCGCGGTTGTCGGCAGGAACACGGTAAAAGTCTCCCATATCCTCAGCCTTGGCGCATTCCTCGTTGGTCAGGAGAGTCTCGTACATTTTCTCTCCGTGACGGATACCGATGACCTTGATGTCTTCCTTCTTGCCGCCGAAGAGTTCGCAGACTGCTTCTGCCTGTGTCTGGATGGTGCAGGCCGGTGCTTTCTGTACAAGGATGTCTCCGTTCTGGCCGTGTTCGAATGCAAAGAGTACGAGATCCACAGCCTCCTCGAGAGACATGATGAACCTGGTCATTGACGGCTCTGTAAGAGTGATAGGATTGCCGTTACGGATCTGGTCTATCCACAATGGAATGACACTGCCGCGAGAGCACATTACATTACCATAGCGAGTGCAGCAGATTTTGGTGTCACCGGAGTAGCGGGATTTTGCTACTGCGATTTTTTCTTCAATGGCCTTGGTAATACCCATTGCGTTAATCGGATATGCAGCCTTGTCAGTTGATAGACAGATTACTGCACCTACTTTGTATTCAATGGCTGCTGTAAGGATATTGTCTGTTCCTATAACATTGGTCTTGACTGCTTCCATCGGGAAGAACTCGCAGGACGGTACCTGCTTCAGAGCTGCTGCATGGAAGATGTAGTCAACTCCCGGCATTGCGTTGCGGCATGACTGGAGGTTACGTACGTCTCCGATGAAGAACTTGATCTTGTGTGCAACATCAGGGTATTTCACCTGATATTCGTGCCTCATGTCATCCTGCTTCTTCTCGTCGCGGGAGAAGATGCGGATTTCCTTTATGTCTGTACGGAGGAAACGGTTGAGTACTGCGTTTCCGAAACTACCGGTACCGCCGGTGATCATCAGGGTTTTGCCTGCAAATATGCTCATATCTTTTGTGTAATTTAATTTGTCATTATGCTATTTTGTCCAGCGCCTCGTATTTCGAGTGTCGGCTTTTGTATT
>CALADR010000185.1 GCA_937890845.1 uncultured Bacteroidales bacterium
GAAAGCATTGCCGGATTTCTCTCCAGAAATGCAGAACTACCTGAAGTAACGGGAATATACAACGGATGGATGATCCCGCACGCATTATTAAAAAGAAAAATTAAAGTAAAATGAAGATAATAATAGCCGGAGCCGGAGAAGTAGGCTCTCATCTTGCAAAGATGCTCAGCAACGAGTCCAACGATCTGACGATAATTGACAGCGATCCGGAAAGACTCAATGCCCTTTCCGAAAATACTGATGTCATTACGGTTACTGGAAACCCTTCTTCGCTTCAGGTTCTTAAAGAGGCAGGTGCAGAAAGTGCGGACCTTTTCATTGCAGTCAACCCATCAACATCACAGGATGTAAACATTGTCAGCGCAATGCTGGCCAAAAGGATGGGCAGCAAGAAAGTCACTGCCAGAATAAACAATGAGGAGTACCTGTCGTATGAAAACAAATACATGTTCACGGAAATGGGCATTGACCTTCTGTTCTATCCGGAAAAGATTGCTGCAGGTGAAATAGTAGACCTTCTAAAACGTACGGCATCATCTGACTCAATGGATTTCGCGCGAGGCAAACTGCAGATGGCTGTATTCAAACTAGATGAAGACTCCCCTCTCATAGATATGAGACTCGGTGACTTTGTCAATGTAGCCACCCCTTCTGATCTTCCGTTCAGAGTCGTGGCAGTATCTAGAAACAATGAAACCATAATCCCGCGCGTGGATACAAAGTTTAAGTATCACGATCTGGTGTTCATCATATCTAAACGTGAAGGCATAGATCGTCTGATGAAATACATAGGTAAAAGCAACATCGAAGTTGATAAACTTATGATTCTTGGAGGCGGTCCAATAGGAGAGATGGTTGCCAAGCAGCTTTACAAGCAACTTGACAGTATAAAAATTATAGAAATAAAGAAGGACCGTTGTATAGAACTTTCAGAAAAACTCGGAAACAATGTGACTGTAGTGAACGGCGACGGAAGGAACTCCGACATGCTTCTGGAAGAATCCATCAAGGACTATGATGCATTTGTCGCTGTTACAAGCAATACGGAAACAAATATTCTTGCCTGTGTAGCAGCCAAGAAACTGGGAGTGAACCGCACTATTGCGGAGGTGGAAAACATAGAATACATCCGCCTTGCCGAAGATATGGGAGTAGATGCTGTCATAAACAAGAAACTCATAACTGCAGGAAGGATCTTCAAATTCACGCTCAGCAACAAGGTTAGGTTCATCAAATACATGAGCGGCACCAACGCTGAGGTACTGGAATTCATTGTCGCACCTAACAGCTGGATAACAAAAGGCAAGCTGCAGGACATCGGATTCCCTAAAAACGCCATCATAGGCGGTGTCATCCGCGGCAACGAATCATTCATCGCCGTAGGAGACACCGAAATCAAGGCCTACGACCGCGTAGCAGTGTTCGCACTACCTGAAGTAGTCAAGGAAGTAGACAAATTCTTCAGATAATAATGTTATTTCATCTGAAGTTCGATGATGTAATCCACCTCATCCGGAGCTTCAGTAAGATTCACGAAAATTCCGCCGTCTGTCACTGTATATTTGAGCGGCTCTCCGCTTGCAAGACAGACTGCGGATTTTACTTTTCCTTTCACAGGAATGAAAATACCACTGTCCTGCCAGTCCAGAATATGGATGTACTGGGTCTTATCCTTCATTGTAGAAACTCCCCATGAGTGAGGACTTACCTCTCCTGCCGTAGTTCCATAAATGGTGGGTCCGTATTTTTCCATCCACTTTCCTATCTCCTTGAGACGACTCACTGCCACTGCCGGCAATTCTCCGTTAGGTTGAGGCCCTATGTTAAGAAGAAGGTTTGCTCCCTTTCCGGCAGCATTGACTAAAAGACGGATAAGTTCATCGGAAGTCTTGTAATTCTGGTCTTTGATTTTATATCCCCACATTCCGTTCATTGTCTCACAAGTCTCCAGTGGAAGCGCACTTATACTCTGACCGGAGAGACCTGCCTTGTTCTCTCCGGGAAGATCCCTTTCAAAAATCTGGATATTCTCGCCCGGGAAAGGAGTTTCGTGATGGTTATTGGCTATAAGACAAGATGGCTGGAGTCTGTGAATCAGAGCATACTGCTCGTCAAGCTGCCAATCGAAATCAGGATCCTGATCATGGTCCCATTTACCGTCAAACCATATAGCGCCTACTGGACCATAATTGGTAAGGAGTTCTGTAAGCTGGTTATTCATAAATGTAAAATACTGCGGCCAGTTTTCCTTTCCTTTCTCTCTTCCTGTCTCAAGACCTGTTCGCCCGAGCGGATAATCCGGACGCCTCCAGTCCAGATGAGAATAATAAAGATGAAGTCTGATGCCCTGCCTGTGGCACTCGTCGGCTATCTCCTTTATTATATCGCGTTTGAAAGGTGTGGCATCTACAATATCATAGTCACACCACTTGGTATCAAACATTGAGAAGCCGTCGTGATGACGAGTCGTGATACAAATGTATTTTGCTCCTGACTCCTTTATGGTAGAAACCCACTCTGCCGCATTGAACTTTGCCGGGTAAAATCCGGAAGCTATCTTTTCATACTCATCCCATGTGATACCGTAGTTCATATACCACTCTCCCTGAGCCAGCATGCTGTAAATTCCCCAATGAAGGAAAATACCGAAGCGGCTGTCGCTGAACTCTTTCTGAGACTTGATGATTTCTTCTGAAGGGACATAGCCCGGGATACCGTTTCCGGCATTCAATGCCGTGCCGGAAATCGCACACAGTCCGGCCACTGCTGACAATAAGGTTACTCGTTTCATATTTGCGTTATTATTGCGTAAAAAGGTTCAATCTGTTTTTCAAGAACTGGCTTCAAAAATACCTCATAAAATCCGTATTGGCAAAATTATGTCAGACGTAAAATGACTTCATATAAAAAATTTCTTTACACAATGTAAAAAAATTTTACATCTTCCAAAAGTAAATATTTTATAATAGGTTGATTTACAATAACATCACAGCTTTGGCACAGTCAATGCTGTTTTCTTGCCAAACAACAATGAAAAATGACAAAAAGAAAACATATACTGACTTGCATACTTATATTCACATGCCTTTCCATGAATGCGCAGATGAGCCTCAGGGAATGTATGCAATATGCAGTGGAGCATTCCTCAAGGATGAAAATCCAGCAGACCGAGACTGACAATGCCCGCATTTCACGCAGAGACGCAGTCCTACAGGCATTCACCCCATTTATTTCTGGCAGTTCAAATGCAGGATACAGTTTCGGAAGATCCATTGACCCTGAAACAAACACATATTTCACTTCAGTATCATTCAACAATGCTTACGATATAAGCCTTTCCATCAGTCTTTTCGACGGATTCTCGGCTGTAAACAACTTGAAAATCACCAAAACAGCTATGGCAATGGGTAAAAGCCTGGAACAACAGGAGGCTGATGCCATTTGCCTTGCCACAATGGAAGCTTACTACAATGCCGTTTACTTCGACCAACTTCTGAAAATAGTTTCCGCACAAGTGGAAACATCCAGGCTGGCACTGAATCTGGCTCGCAGACAAGAAGAACTCGGACAAAAAGGATATGCCGACATCGTGCAGATGGAAGCGGAACTTTCTGACAGGGAATACCAGCAGATAACCGCAGAAAATGCATACAAAAGTGCAATGCTCACTTTAAAGGACCTGATGTTCTGGCCTATGGACCAGGAACTTGAGATTGATACCTCAATGGCAGAAAATGCAGAGATACTCGACCCTGAAGGCAATCTTGTCACTGATGAAATTATCTGCAACGCACAGAATCTCATGCCGAAAGCTTTTATTGCAAAAGGAGAAGTGGCAAATGCAAAACGTGAACTTATGACAGCAAAATGGAAGATGGCCCCGTCCCTGTCCATCGGAGGAAGCATATCGACAGGATATTATGCATATCCCGGCCGCGAAGGATATACGGCAATATCTTTCGGCCATCAGTTCAAGAATAATCTGGGTGAATATATCGGCGTATCATTGAGAATACCTATATATGGAAGACTCAGCGGACAATCCGCAATTTTACGCAAGAAAAACGCCTATAAAAAGGCACAGACACAATATGACCAGACAATGCGAGAGATTGAGACAGAAGTCAGAAGAGCCGTACAAGACAGAGACGGGGCCTCGTCAGCATTCCTGCAAGCAAACAAAAGGGCTTCAGTCCAGGAAGAAGCATACAGGCTGAATTCCAGAAAATTCGAACAAGGTCTGATATCTTCCATAGAACTGCAGAATGCTACCAACAATTACCTCAATGCCAGGACAGAAAGGTTGAACACTCTTCTGAAATATTACATAAAAAGAAGTATAGTACTGTATTACAACGGTATAAGCTATTTGAACCAATAATATACAATGGATAAGATTATAGAAAAGAAAAAGGGATTGAGAATACTCTTCACAAAAAAGGCGCTCCCATACTGGTTGGGAATATCAGTCGCCGCATTCACTTTATGGCTGTTTCTGAGAGACGACTCAAGTACACTCAGGGTAAATGGAGATACACTATCAATAAACGAAGTAAAACGTGGGGAGTTCAATGACTATATAAGAATAAGCGGTCAGGTACAGCCTATGACTTCTGTACAGATCAGCCCGCAGGAAGGAGGTATTGTACAGGAAATCATTATTGAGGAAGGCTCTCAAGTAAAACAGGGAGACAAAATCCTGCGTCTCAGCAACGAAAGCCTGGACCTCCAGATACTGAATGCAGAAGCCGACCTTGCCGAGAAGGAGAATATACTGCGTAACACCCTTATTTCCATGGAGCAGCAAAAACTCTCCCTCAGACAGGAAATGCTGCAGCTGAATATGGAAGTACGTAGGACAAAGCGTACATACGAACAACAGAAAACCCTTTATGAAGAAAAACTTATTGCACGTGAAGATTACCTCAAAGCTGAAGAAGATTATCTTCTGGCATGCGACAAATATGAACTGGTAAAGAACAGGCAGATTCAGGACAGTCTTTACAGAAGCGTCCAGGTGGAACAAATGGAGGAAAGC
>CALADR010000186.1 GCA_937890845.1 uncultured Bacteroidales bacterium
GTAGCCAATGTAGCTCTATTCCTTGCAAGCCCGCTTTCATCATATGTAAGCGGACAGGTAATCCACTGTTGCGGTGCTATGAACTGCTAATACCGTTCATATCAAAAATTAAAAAGATAGACTGGCTCATTTTTTTTGAGCCAGTCTATCTTTTTTTAGGAAGTATCTTCTTACAAGTGTATCATTTTTCTGAATTTTAATGTCATTTTTTCTGTTTATTATCCTGACTTCGAGATTTTGGTTCTATTTTTCAGATTTACAGGATAATATTATGAATGGACAAAACAAGATACATAAGGCCATCGGCCTGATTCTGGACATGATTTTACCAAGAAAATGTGCAGTATGCGAAGAAAATCTGAGATACTTCGAGCAGCATATATGCACGAAATGCTTTGCAGATATGCCATATACCTATTATTGGAAAAGCAGTCATAATGCAATGGCAGACAAATTCAACGAGAAGATACAGAAACATTATTATCCTGATAAGGGAAATATTGCTCCTTTTCCCAGAAAACTGCCATACAGCTATGCCATATCGCTTTTCTTTTTCAACTCGGAAGCAATGTACAGACATATTCCATACAAGATAAAGTACGGAGGAGATATTCCGCTCGGATTATTTTTCGGGAAACTGTTGGGAGAAAAGATACTTGGCTATGATGCACTTAAGGACATAGACACTGTCATACCTGTTCCACTGCACTGGACCCGAAAATGGAAACGAGGATACAATCAGGCGGAAATCATTGCAAGAGGTATAGTTTCCGTGACCGGTACAGAATTATGTACTTCCCTGCTAAAAAGAAAGCACAGGACAAAAACCCAGACCAGACTTGATATTGAAGGCAAGTCAAGGAACGTCAAGGATGCATTCACCATAACAAGTTCGTTGTCAGACAGAAGGCATATATTGCTTGTGGATGATGTATTCACTACAGGAGCTACACTGACAGCCTGCTATACGGCAATCTCAAAAGCAGGCAATAACATCCGGATAAGCATTGCCACACTTGCTGTTGTCAGCAACTGAGTATCTCCTTATATATGCCCATCAACGAATCTGCAAGAGAATCATCAGTAAACTGACCTGCATGCACATAACCTTTCTCTATCATAGACGATTTTCTGTCTGGATTTGAGACTATCTCTTTTACGGCCTCTGCAAATGAATGATAGTCATCAGGGTCAATATAGACAGCAGCATCCCCACCTGCCTCTTCAAGACATGACCCAGTCGCCGCAATCACGGGAACCCCGCTACAAAGAGCTTCAAGTACAGGAATTCCAAACCCCTCGCATCTCGATGGATATGCAAAGACTTCCGCCTGCTGGTATATGGACGGTAATTCTTTGAACCCCACTCCATTAAGAATATGGACACGATCCAAAACGCCCAAACTGCGGGCTGTTTCAATTACATGAAGCATATAAGGAGTTTTCTTCCCTACAATTACAAGATGCATATCAGGAAGTTCAGGCAATGCCTTTACTATCAATGCAGTATTTTTCCTTTCTTCTATAGTACCCACACTTAGGATAAACTTGTCGGGCAGCGAGAAGTTTTCCTTGGTTATCTTCTTGAATGCAGGAGTGCAGCGCTTCCTGAATGAAGAGTCACATCCCTGATATGCAACTGATATTTTTTCTTTAGGAGTAAAATAATATTTTACGATATCCTTGGCAGTAAACTTACTTACAGCCACAATCCTGTCAGCGACACGGCAGGCATGACGGAACTTTACATTATACAAATGTCTGTTGATCCAACTGTAAGTGTGCGGAAATGAGACAAAAATAAGGTCATGTATGGTTACAACCGATTTTACGCCTTTGACTTTCTCTATTTTACGCGGCAGTTCATTCCCTAGTCCGTGATAAATGTCCGCCCCACGCTTACGAAGCTCTGCCGGCACTCCGAAAACAGACCAAAGTTTCGGAAAATATTTCAATAAAGAATATTTCGGATAACATATATTTACATTTGGCAATACCCTCAGTGAATCCAGCAATGCCGGATCTTTTTCCTGCGCCACATATACATCGAACTGGCAATCCGGATACCTCTGTGCCATGCAACGAATCACAAATCTGCTATAATTGCCCAGACCGGCCCTGTTTGCGGCCGCCTTTTTCCCGTCAAATGCTATTCTCATTAATAAATTCTTTTACTTTGCGAAGTTACATTCTTTTATCGGTTAGAGAAAATTACACGGAAGTTTTTTTATATCACAAGCGGCTGACATTGTATTTAAACCTCTTTTCCATATCTTTGCCGGAGTTACAATTGATTTCAAAATGCATTTTCCTAAAACAATCATTCTTACCATAGCGTTCATTCTGTCTGGATTCTTTTACTGTCAGGCACAAGTATCATCTTACTCTTCACAGACAGGAATATACTCTTTTGATGGAGGCATCCGACAAATACGTGAGAACGCAATGCCAGGATTCTCAGTAAAGTACGATGACTATCTACAATATTCTCCCGGCATCGTCATGCTCGGGATGAAAGCTTTCGGATACGAAAGCCGCACATGCTGGGGCAGGATGCTGGTATCCGATGCCTTTTCGGCCGCATTAATGACAGGTCTGGTAAACGGACTCAAATATACGGTAAAACGTACGCGACCCGACGGCTCTTCCGCCAATTCGTTCCCGTCTGGGCATACGGCCACTGCTTTTATGCTGGCCACAATGATGCATAAAGAATACGGCTGGAAAAGCCCATGGTTCAGTTTCGGAGCATACACTGCGGCATCGGCCACGGCAATCGGACGGATAATGAATGACAGACACTGGGCAGGTGACATAATCGGAGGCGCAATCATAGGAATAGCTGCCACACATTTGGGCTACTTCATAACAGACAAGATATTCAGGAACAAGTACTTATCCAAAGGATACACAAATCCGGAATTTTCCTACGACCCGACTCTTGAATATTTTGACTTGGACTTGTATTTCGGATACAGGTTTTTTCCTGGCTACAGAAAAAAAACCGGACTGATACCCAAGGCCGGAGGCTCCATAGGACTTCACGCTGAAATACCTGTCAATGCAGGAGATGGGGTTTGCTTGAGGACAAGTGCAAACTCCATGACATTTACATCAGGAAAATCTTTGAATATGTACAATTTTGCAGCCGGGGGATTCTGGCATTGGAGCTTCGCCAGAATAATGGCATTTGAGACCAGACTCATGATCGGATACGCCTGGCATAAAGAAGGAAACGGAATCAATCTTATAGCAGGACCTGCGCTTTCAGTTGTTACCGGAAATAACTTCAAGCTAAAGCTCTTTGCTGAATACGAAACTTTCAGTTTCAATGACGAAAAATCCATGCTGCACACAATTCAGACTGGTCTGGGAGCATCTTTTTTCTGGTAATAGCGTATTTTTTACAATTGTTTTTACTACCTTTGTCATCCGGATTGCTCTGGTGTTGGAATTGGTAGACAAGAGGGACTTAAAATCCCTTGGGCAGAAATGCCCGTACGGGTTCGATCCCCGTCCGGAGCACCGTTAGATTCCGTCAGCTCAACGGCTGGCGGAATTCTACTTTCTGAAACTTGTATCCCAATTTCTTGAGCCTGATAGATACTCCTATACGAAATATAGCCCTCATACTGCGCGCAAGCACTTGATATGCCTTGTTGGTCTGAGCCTCAATATTCTCACGACGTATCTTATCCATCGCCATCTGCGCACAAGACAGCATGATTTTGGATATTGTTCCAGCTTCAGCCGAGCCCAAAGAGTATCCTAAAATATCCGCTACTATATGGTCATCCATATCATCAAACCCTCTTGGTCCGTACAGATCTTTGTATTTAACACTGTGGTGCCTGCCCCAGTCCTCGTCCCACCACTGAGCAATGGCCATTCCTATAAATCCGGCCCACCCGAGGGCAGCTTCAGGAAACTGTCCTATCTGAGGTACAGCATCTGCCATATACTCAGGTGCAAACTCTTTCCACTTACCATCTATATCATCACTGGACAGCAACGTACCATCCTGCATACCAAGAGATGTACAGAAACTGAGCATATCATTCAGCAAGTCCTTCTCGAACTTTTCATAAAATTCTTTTTCTTCCATAATATTACAAACTTTACCGTACAAAGATACAAAACTCTTTACGAGTACCTTTCTCATCCTATACTTGCACTCCTGATTTTCTCAGTTAGCATATTTTTGTTCATTTTTTACATAAAACTTATATAACCTTTGTTAAAAAGAATTAAATTAGAGTGCTAATTTAATTCTTACTACCATGAAGACAAAAACATTTACCAAGGTCTTCTCTTCAATAGCCCTTGCATTGGGTGTATTGAGTTGTAAAGACAACACCACTCTGCCTGAAGAGCAGACACCTGAAATCACACTGGAAGCCGGAGCCTCAACTGCCACCAGCCTTACTGTAAAAGTCACTCCAGTAAACGCTACGGAATGTGCTGTGATTGCCATTGAAAGTACGGAGAAGACACCTGAAGCTGAGGATATAATGAAAAACGGAAATTCTGCCGCTCCTGACAAAATATCTGATGTTACATTAGAAAACCTGAAACCGGAAACAGAATACAATATATTTGCCGTTGCCTTAAACGGCGAGACTTTCAGTAAAACCGCAACCATTAAAATGACTACGACGAAGGATGAACCAGTAGAACCTGAAGATCCGAACCTATATAAAATGGATGTCAAATTAGTTACGGGAGATTATCTCGGACTTGGCGGATTTGACGGATCTCACGAATACTATACTACCATCACAGATGTCGAATTCGATGAACATGGAGAAGCAATATCAGGCGGACTTGTAATGGAGCTTGACATTTATGGATCCGCCTCTGACAATCCATCAAAAGCCATTCTTCCAGAAGGAACATACAATATTGATATGGAAGAAAGCTGGCTTGACAAGACAATAGACGCCAACAGCATCTATTCAAGAGTTTTCCGCCTGATGGAAGACGGAATGCCTATGGAAAATCCTATCAGCTACACAAGCGGATCTCTTAATGTATCCTACGACAAAGCTTCTGAGATGTATGACATCACTGGAGATTTTATTCTTGAAGACGATACACATATAGTCTTGACATACAAAGGAAAGATCGAATATGCAAACGAAACGGGAACATCCGGAGAAGATATCACTCTGGAGAATCCTGTCGTACACAATGCAGGATACCATGGTGAAGGTACTGGAAAAGAGGCCGGGCTTGGTGTTTACTATGTAGAGATTACAGATGCCTTGTTCAACGATGAGGGATATCCTATTTCAGCGGGACACCACATATATATGAAACTTCTGGGAGACATTGACTATGATACAGATATTACAATACCGGAGGGAAGATACGAAATTCTCCCTGGCGGATCTGACAATCCACAGAAATTCTATATGTCAAGCAATGTGACAAGATACGAAGAATCCGGAAATGAAGTAGACTGGCTGTTTCAGACAGGAAGCTATATAGATGTAAGCTATAGTGGCAAGACTTGCACTATTGACGGACATATGTATAATGATGACGGCACACAGATACTCTTTACATATGTAGGAGAATTAAAGTTTGAAAACTTTGCAGTATTCCCTGTCGGAGATGTAACTGGTGCCAAATTCAGCAGAGGAGAAGCCGTTCATCAAAGCATTACAAGTAACGGGACAACATTTGATAAATATAATATGACATTCGAAGACAAGAGTACAGGTGTCATAGCCAATATCATTTTATATAACAATGCAAATAACAATGCTGGTATCCACGAAATTTCAACAGGAACATATACTGCCACACCTTACGATACTGAAGACAAGACTGCCAAAGATATGACATTCCAATTAGGTAATGACCCTATGCTCAACTGGTATTACGGAAGCTATGGATTCAGACTTAATTACAACAGCGGATTCAAGTCTTACGCAAAAGTAACCGGTGGCACTGTAGAAGTAAGCAATGCTGCAGACGGGAAACTCAAATTTGACTTGAAACTCACCACTATAGACGGAAAACTCGAAGGTATATATGAGGGTGAAATACCATTCTACGCACAGGGTACTCCAGATCCTATAGGAAACATTGACATTTCCATTAACAATATCGTAAGGCAAAATAGATTCGATAAAATCGAATATACCAACTTCTATATTGAACTTTCTGATGATACATACAAAGAGTCAAAAGGAAAGAATGGACATATGGTAGTTATGGATCTGTATGCAGAAGCAGGACTAGATGAAATGCAAAGCGGAGTATTTAATCTTAACTCGACCGCTACTGCCGGCTCTTGCCTCAAATCAGGCACTTTCATCAGAGTCCTAAAATCAGGAAATCCTACTGATGTCGTTTTCGAAAGCGGAGATATCAGTGTAAAACGCAATGAAGTTGATGGAAATTACGAGATTGAAATAAACATGACTACTGCACGTAACGAGACTGTACACGGAGTGTTTAATGGAAAAATCTCATTTTCAAAAGGCACAATGTCATTAAAGGCAACTCCTATACTATATAGAGATGCAGAATAAAACTAGCCTCTCTAAATATTTAAACAGGCCGTGCCAGAATTCTGACACGGCCTGTTTAAATATTTTTGCAACCGGAAAAAACCGGTAAAATTCAATTACTCTCTGATAGCTGCAATACCAGGAAGAACTTTGCCCTCAAGATACTCGAGCATAGCTCCACCGCCTGTAGAAACATAGCTTACTTTCTTTGCATAGCCCATCTGTGTAACGGCTGCAACTGAGTCACCGCCACCAACGAGTGTAAATGCTCCGTTTTCTGTAGCTTTTGCAAGCATTTCTGCAACCCTGTTTGTACCTTTTGCGAAAGCAGGAATTTCAAAAACACCTACAGGACCATTCCAAAGAATAGTCTTTGACTTCATAATAACCTCTTCCCAAGTGGCAAGTGTGCTAGGAGCTGCATCAACGCCTTCCCATCCGTCAGGAATTTCAAAGTTGTGACAGATCTTAGTATTTGCATTCTCTGAGAAATCATCTGCAATAACAACCTCTTTTGAAAGGAAGAGTTTCACGCCTTTCTCTTCTGCCTTCTTCATTGTGTCAAGTGCAAGCTGAAGCTGATCGTCCTCACAGAGGGAATTTCCAATCTTTCCGCCCTGGGCCTTGATGAATGTATAGACCATACCTCCACCGATAATCATATTGTCAACTACATCGAAAAGGTGCTCGATGATACCAATCTTAGAAGATACCTTTGCTCCACCGATGATAGCAGTTACGGGACGCTCAGGATTGTTGACAACTCTTTCAAGAGCCTTGATTTCACCTTCCATAAGATAACCGAACATCTTGTCCTGAGGGAAATGCTTTGCTATGAGAGCTGTAGAACCATGGGCACGGTGTGCAGTTCCGAATGCATCGTTAACATAGCAGTCTCCGTAAGAAGCAAGCTTCTCGACAAATTTCTTCTGGCTCTCCTTGAGAGCAGCTTTGGCAGCCTTCTTGTCCTCGTCTGTGGCATCCTCTGCCAGACCTCTCGGCTTACCTTCTTCCTCTGCATAGAAACGGAGGTTTTCAAGAACAAGAACCTCACCCGGCTTAAGAGCTTCAACCTGTGCATCTGCATTCTGGCAGTCATCAGCAAACTTTACAGTAACGCCGAGCAACTCCTGAACACGTCCGAGAATATGCTTGAGAGAAAATTTTTCAGTTACTCCCTTAGGTCTGCCAAGATGAGACATAATGATTACTGAGCCGCCTTTTTCAAGGATTTTCTTCAAAGTCGGCACAGCTGCCCTGATACGAGTATCGTCTGTTATCTCGAATTTCTCGTTAAGAGGAACATTGAAATCTACTCTGACAAGAGCTTTCTTGCCGGAAAAATCATAAGTATCAATACTTTGCTGCATAAAATATGTATTAAAAAAGTTTTCTTTCCATTCTATGGTCCGGTTCACTACACACCTTTTATGCCAAACCACAGTCTGCAAAGGTAACAAAATTAGATGAATAGTGTTATCTTTGCACTCATTAAACTGCACATTATGACAATAGAAACTCCTGGAAAATACTGGCAAGACTATGAATTGATTGATTCCGGCAACTTTGAAAAGCTGGAGAGATTCGGCCAGTACTGTCTCGCACGTCCTGAACCGAAAGCACTGTGGAACAAAACATTGAGCGACTCTGAATGGAACAGACTGACCCATACGAAGTTCAAAACAGGAGCCGGCTTCGGTAAGGCCGGTAAGGAGGATAGCGGAACTTGGGAGCGACTGAAAAAAATGAATGACCAGTGGGTCATAAGATACAGCGGCAGCCCACAGGGCCTGAACTTCAGACTCAGACTCGGGCTTACTTCTTTCAAACATGTAGGAGTTTTTCCTGAACAATCAAGCAACTGGGAATATATCTACAGACAGACCCGCGCTTTAGCAGAAAAGGCAGAGAGGGAAAATCTTCCCAAACCCAAAGTCCTGAACCTGTTTGCATACACAGGAGCGGCATCTCTTGCTGCAAAAGCGGCAGGTGCTGATGTAACACATCTTGACTCCGTACGTCAGGTCGTTACATGGGCAAGGGAAAATATGGAACTTAGCGGACTTGACAATATAAGATGGACAGTGGAGGATGCCCTTAAGTTCGCAAAACGGGAAGCCAGACGCGGAAATGTATATCAGGGTATAATCCTGGATCCTCCTGCTTACGGACACGGTCCTGACGGAGAAAAATGGAAGCTGGATGAATGTCTGTTTGAAATACTAGGGTGCGTATCCCGGATTCTTGCCCCAAAAGACAGTTTCATGGTCTTGAACCTTTATTCCAACGGATATTCCGCCGTTCTCGGAGAAACTGTAGTGAAGCAGGCGTTCAAGCTTGACTCCGTCAAGGGAAAAGCAGGCAGCGATTATGATATAGAGTGCGGAGAGCTGGTCCTGCAGGACAGTTTCGGAAAGAACCTGCCTCTAAGTATTTTCGTAAGACTGAAACGATAGAACAAAATTGCGCAAGAACATATTTAAAGGCAGACAGGCGACCCTTTCAGGATCGCCTGTCTGCCTTTAATGTGGAGAAT
Organism: uncultured Bacteroidales bacterium; assembly: GCA_937890845.1. Classification (GTDB taxonomy): domain Bacteria; phylum Bacteroidota; class Bacteroidia; order Bacteroidales; family UBA932; genus Cryptobacteroides. The sequence goes on from CALADR010000186.1 coordinate 9,058, forward strand.
ACGAGAGTCGAACTCGTGACCTCTTGCATGCCATGCAAGCGCTCTAGCCAACTGAGCTAATCCCCCATTGAGCCTGCAAAGTTAACACTTTATTCCTTTTTGCAAAATCAAAATGATTGTTACATTTCAAAAAACAGGCTACCTTTTTCCTTCTATATCTTTCAGATGAATCTCCAGCGCCTTAACTGAAATCTGAATCTCACGCACTGACACAGCTAGAGAAGCGATAAGAAGCAAAAGCGCCACACCGAAAACATAAATCGACAATACCCTCAGATTTATATATATAAGGAACATAGAAACGACACAGAACAGCAAACTGGAAATACCCAGAATCTGCATGGCCCGTGTAAGATAAAGCCTCTTCCTGAGATTTTCAATCTGTGCTGCCGTAACTTCCGAACGGTTCTGCAAATACTGGTCTTTCAGATTCCTGACCAGCTGGGCATAAGACAGAAACCGATTCGTATAAGCCAGCAGAATCAGCGATACAGCAGAAAACAGAAAAGTAGGTGTAACTAATGTAAATTCTTCCATCCTACTCCTCCCCTCCCATAAATGGCTTTATAAGTTCAGAAACCTGGCTCAAATATTTCTCGGATTCCTCTTTGAAACCATTTTGCTTCATTATATCCGCAAGGTAGTATATATACTTTATGCTTGTTTCAAAATCTGTTGCCGCAAAGTCATAGAAAGACAGATAGAACGATGCTGACTGGATAATCTCATTGTAAAACCTTCTGGACAATTCCAGTCCTTTATCCTTGGCACCTAAGTTCATATACTCTTCCACCATGTTCAGTACTATCATTTCATTTGAGAAACCAAGATAGGAAATGTCCAGAGGATAATTCTTTTCTGGCATACATTCCTGACATTTGTCAAGCATCTCTATGGCTCTGTCATTCCATCCGGCTTTCCTCATCTCCCTTGCCACATTCAGGAAAAGGACTCTCTGAGGCAGAACCCCACAGAATGTATAAAGATTCTGGTAGTCAACAAAATAATCCGTTCTAGACAAGGCATCCCATTTGAATACCTCTGTCATCTTGTGATAAAGATCATCAGGATCAGCAAAACCTATCTCCAAAGAACTCATCTTATTCTTTATCGGAACAAACTTGTACGAGAAACCTTCATACATCAGATATTCCTTTATTCCGACATTCAGGTCACCGCCCATACTAAGCATATTCAACGGTCTGTCCCACTGATAGTTTGAAAGGAAATCCAATAAGAACAACTCCTGTTTTGATATTGCATTCTTATCCTTTGAAATAGTAAGTACTATCTCTTCCGGAATCCTGTCAGCATATTTTTCATCCAGAATACCATATTTTATTACATTCTCTTTGTTTACCGGAATCGAGAACTTACGTGACATTATGTAGTCCATACGAGCCCCGCTTTCCATTGTAACCTTTGCCTCCGGATGACGGAAAACCTCCATAACCACAGAAAGAGGAACTACCTGATCTCTTTTATCATATATAGGTATATACTCATTTGTTCCATAAAGATACTGTTCCTTACCAACTTTCAGATCAAGAGGAGCAGACTCATTCACTGCATATTTCATCTGATCGATATGCCAGTCAGTCCCGAGAAGGGAAGTATTGCATATCCTCACATCCGGACGTACATTTTCGACTTCCTGGGCATACCAGAGAGGGAATGTATCATTGTCACCATGGGTAATCAATATACCATTCTGTCCTACAGACTCCAGATAGTTGCGAGCCATCTCCACTGCAGTTTTTCTGTTACTTCTGTCATGATCATCCCAGTTCTGCTGTGCCATAAGCGCAGGAACACCAAGACAAAGAAGAGATACTGCAGAAGCCGCCACCGCATATTTTCCTGAATTGCCAACATTGGCTACATCCTCACTTCCCTTTGAAAGAAGGTTTTCAATCCACGAATACACAGCCGTCACTGCAAGACCTATCCAGAAACAGAATGCATAGAACGACCCTGCATAAGCATAGTCCCTTTCCCTGACCTGATAAGGAGGCTGGTTAAGATAAATGACGATTGCTATTCCCATCATGAAGAAAAGCAAGAAAGTAAGCCATGCGCCTCTTTTGTCCCTGGCAAACTGATAGAAGATTCCTATTATGCCCAGCAGCAGTGGAAGCATATAATAATGGTTCTTTCCTTTATTATCCTTAAGGAACGCAGGTGCATTGCTCTGGTCTCCGAGTCTGGCCTTGTCAATAAAGCCTATACCTGACTCCCAGTTTCCTATAAAGATATCACCAGGGCTCGGACTGTGGACTTCGTTCTGCCTTCCGGCAAAATTCCACATAAAGTACCGCCAATACATCCAGTTTATCTGATAGTCGAAGAAAAACCTCATATTGTCCATAAAGGTAGGCTTCCTGTATTCGGCACCCGGAACAGGCTTTCCTTCCTTTATATACATATTATAGAATTCCGCAGCTCTTTCATCTGAAGCCCACATTCGAGGGAAAAGCATTTTTCCTTCTGAAGCATACACAGGAGTAGGCTGTCCCTGGGCCTTAATATACCTGTCACCCATAGGGGTCCAGTACTCAGGCTGCTTGATTTCCTCGAGCGGCGCGCCGAAATACTGTCCGTAAACCAGTGGGCTTGAACCATACTGTTCCCTTGAAAGATAACGTATTAGGGTAAAAGGATTATCTGGCTGATACTCATTTGTAGGAGTCTTCACAGAAGACCTGATTATCACTACTGAAAATACAGAAAACCCTATCACTACTGTCGTAAAGCAAAGAAGCGCGGTATTCAGAAAAGCCTTTTTCCTCTTCAATGTGACAAAAAGGCCCCAGAAACAAAGTGCAAGCAATGCAAGCATGAAGAATGCAGCTCCCGAATTGAACGGCAAGCCAAGGACATTGACAAAGAAAAGGTCAAAATAAGCTGCAAATCTCGGCAGGAACGGAATTATACCGTATAGAACCACTACTATAAGGGCACAAGAAAGCAGAAAAATCTTTACATACTCCCACAGGCTGTAATGACCGTCCTCTCTCTTCTTATAATAGAACAGAAATACAAGACAAGGAATTGCCAGAAGATTCAGCAAGTGCACTCCTATGGAAAGTCCCATAAGGAATGATATTAGGACAATCCATCTGTTGGCATATGGCCTGTCCGCCTGTTCATACCACTTGGTCATAGCCCAGAACACCACCGCAGTGAACAGTGAAGACATTGCATACACCTCTCCTTCTACGGCTGAGAACCAGAAAGTATCGGAAAAGCAATAAGCCAAAGCACCTACCGCGCCTGCGCCATATATAGATATTGCCCTTGAAACTGAATATGTTTCGTCAGCGTAAGGCTTTACAACCCTACGCGCCAGAAACACGACTGTAAGGTACAGAAAAAAGACAGTAAGCGCCGAGCACAATGCGCTCATCACATTCACGGCTACAGCAGCATGGGATGCTCCTGTAAATATTGTAAAGAATCTCGCTATTATCTGAAACAGAGGGTTTCCAGGAGGATGTCCTACTTCCAGCTTATATGATGATGCTATAAACTCCCCGCAATCCCAAAAAGAGGCTGAAGGTTCGATCGTCATAAGATATGTGAATGCAGATATTACGAAAACAGACGTAGCGACAATTCTGCTCCACAGGTCGAATTTCCTGTTATCCATTTATTTTCTCTTAAATTAATTATTCAAAGTCCTAACTGGCAAATATACACAGAAGCCGAGAGCATAGCAAATAAATTTACTCTGTCCGGTGCCACTCAAAACAGTTTCCACTTATTTGTACTATGCACATATTAAAGTAATGCGCTATATTTGCAAAAATTATGACAAAGATGGCCGATAACGACTGGAAAAAAAGACTGGGAGTGGTTTTCTCCACAAATCCCGACTATAAATACGAAGAGGAGACAGATGAGCAAGCCGAAACTCTGCCTCCTGACAGACAGAAACTGATCGTAAGCATTGACAGAAGAAACCGCGGAGGGAAACAGGTAACGCTTGTAACCGGCTTTGTAGGGTCTGATGAAGACCTTGCAGATTTGGGAAAAACTCTGAAAGTGAAATGCGGCGTCGGAGGATCTGCAAAAAACGGAGAAATAACCGTACAGGGAGACTTCCGGGATAAGGTTACTGCTCTTCTGACTGATATGGGATACAAGGCCAAACGCGGGAACTGACAATGCCGGACAGCACATTCATAATACCGGCAGATACTTCTGCCGTATCAGATAGCATAGTACTGCCTGCCGACAGCGCTTTCCTGAACGGAAAACTGCATTTGGAAAAGATTGGCAACTCCGCATACAGCCAGACGGTTGGGACAGAATCGCACTACAGCGAGGAAAGCATTGTACTTGATATCATAACAATGCTGTTTGTTATTCTCGGCATAGCTTGTCTCAGAAAATACATAACTATCTTCCCGTCTCTCGTAGGATGCATCATAAGATGGAAAGAAAACATAAACCTTGAAGACAGTACCAAACTGTGTCTGGCAAGGAATCATCTTTATGTATTGCTACTGGTCCCATTCTGCCTCGTTGCAGCAAAATCCAGAATATATAATCCTGAGATAATATCAGGACTTCCCGACTTATACCGTTTTCTTTGCATTGCAGGTACTTTTCTCTTATATCTTTTGACAAAACAAGGATTGCAGAAATTTGTAAGATTCGGGAAAATCCAGGAAAAGAGTTTTAGGGCCGCCATAAACTCTTTCAGGACATATTTCGTTATTTTTGTTACTATTATACTGGCATCAATCGGAATATCCGAATTGGCAGACCTTTCTGAAGATATTTCAAAAAACATAATAATTTACGAGCTATCAATTATTTACGGAATATTTCTATTTAGAAAAGCACAAATTTTCATAAACTCTTGCTCTCTTATCTCAGGTATTTTGTATCTTTGCACCCTTGAAATTTTACCGACAGGCATTTTGATTGCCTTAGCAATAGTTTTATAAAGAAAATGACTGTGAAGAATATTCTGATATCCCAGCAGCCACCCAAAGCTGTATCCCCGTATTCATCAATCGCAGAAAAATACGGTGTTAATTTTGACTTCAAACCATTTTTCAGCCTGGAGCCTCTTTCATCAAGAGAGTTCAGGGCTCAGAGGATTAATATCCTGGACCACACTGCGATAGTTTTTTCCGCAAGATCGACCATAGACGCATTCTTTGCCCTATGTAACGAATTGCGCGTAAAGATACCTGAAACAATGAAGTACTTCTGTACGACCGAAGTTGTGGCGATGTACCTGCAGAAGCACATCGTTTACAGAAAGCGAAAAATATTTTTCGGAGACGGAACACCGTCTTCTGTCATTTCGCAAATAGGAAGCAAGCATAAAGACGAGAATTTCCTCATTGCCACTTCCGACACTGCGAACAACGATATCACAAAAATATTCCAGAACAGCGGACTGAAATTCGAAAGTGCAACTTTTGTAAAATCAGTATCACAGGATCTGACCAGCACAAATCTTGAGAACTACGATATGATAGTCCTCTATAACCCTTCTGACGTAAAGTCCCTCTACGAGAATTTCCCTCAGTTTTCACAGGGCAATACAAAATTCGTAGCCTACGGAAAATCAGTTCTCAAAGCAATGGACGAAGCCGGTCTTGAAGTTGCTGTTGCAGCTCCTACTCCTGAAGCTCCATCCGTAGCCAAGGCTCTGGAAATATATCTTGAAAAAAACAAGGCCTGATGGGCCAGTTGAAAAATACACTTTCAAAAGAAGAAAGACTTCACAGCAAGAATGATATAAACAAACTTCTTGCTGAAGGTAAATTCGGCAGTGCGACAACATTGAAATACTGTTTCCGCACTGCCAATGGTTTATCATACAATAGGATACTTGTCTCTGTACCTAAAAGACTTTTCAAACGCGCAGTGAAAAGGAATCTTCTGAAACGCAGGCTAAGGGAAAGCTACAGACTCCAAAAACAG
>CALADR010000187.1 GCA_937890845.1 uncultured Bacteroidales bacterium
GGCGATTTGCCTTGTGTTTTCCAGATTGTCTGCATGAGTAATGGTTTTTGATGTTGATAGTATTCTCTTTGAAACGCATCAATGCTATTGCATAACAAAGGTATTTTATGTGTTACCTCATAGTCGTTATCCCACATTTGTATGGATGAACAGGCATCTTCAAAGATTTCTCTAATATGACGAGAGTGGTCTCTGACTGCATCAAACATGCCTAACGCACAGTAGGAAGTAGTTGCAGACCGAACAACGATTTCAGACCCCCACTGAGTTTCTTCTTTTTCGAGAGTTGAATTATCAGGCAATACTGTCAACTTTACTTCAATAGGAGATAGAAAATGTCCCTCAAGGTCTTTAATAACAAGGTCAATGCCATCAATCGTATCAAAAGAGTATTGCTGATAGGGCTCAAAGACTGACTCAAAGCTGAAAAAGAGTTCATTTGGTCTTTTGTCTGCGCTATTAAAAACTTGACTTATTGGTATTTCATCTGCTACAACACATAAATTGCCATCAACGTAATCAAGTTTAATATAAACAGCCGATATGTTGTGCTCAAGCATATAACAAGCTGTAGCAGTAGGATAACTAGAGTTAAAGCAATTCTTTCCCCAATGGTCATCTACAGTTCTATTGGAGTGCTCTATGCCGAATAATCCGGATGGCATGACTTCACTTCCTTTCAAAGAGTGGCGTCAATTACTTGACGTCAATTTGATTTTATGCTATACTGTCAACAGTCACAATCATTTGTGTACCTATACAAAATTTATTATAGCACAAGGACTGCTTAAAAGGAAGTGATAAGCATGAGAATTGTAGACCTATTTGCAGGTTGTGGTGGTTTGTCTCTTGGTTTTGAACAGCAAGGATTTGATGTTGTGGCAGCCTTTGAATGGTGGGACGCTGCAATTAAATGCTATGAAGCTAACTTCAATCATCCTATTTTAAAAGTTGATTTATCTGATACCGAAACTGCTGTCCAGATTATTAAAGAATATCAACCAGATATAATTATTGGTGGACCGCCTTGCCAAGATTTTTCTCATGCAGGAAAAAGAGTTGAAGCGAGTAGAGCGGTATTAACTGATGCATATGCTGAAATTGTAAGCATAATTAAACCCATATGCTTTGTCATGGAAAATGTTGATAGGGCACAAAAGAGCAATGCCTATGCGAGTGCCAGATCAATCTTCAAAAAAGCAGGTTATGGTTTGACTGAAATCGTTCTTGATGCTAGCCTATGTGGCACACCTCAAAAACGGAAACGCTTTATCTGTTTTGGTATGCTTGGTAAAGATGATGGATTTGCGCTTCATACCTTTATCAGCAGACAATCTAAAAAAGTCATGACATTGCGTGACTATTTTGGTGAAGACTTAGGCTTTGAATTTTACTATCGACATCCACGAAACTATAATCGTCGGGCTGTGTTTTCTATTGATGAACCGGCTCCTACAATGAGAGGTGTAAATCGTCCTGTACCTAAGGGGTACCCAGGTCATCCCAATGATGCCTGTCCTGTTTCTCCAGATATGCATGTTTTAAGCACCGAAGAAAGAGCGTGGATTCAAACATTCCCTAAAACATTCAAATGGGTTGGCAACAAAACCGACGTGGAACAGATGATAGGTAATGCTGTCCCTGTAAACCTCGCTAAGTATGTTGCTGAAACTGTAGAACTTGCATTGGAGGAATGTCAAAATGGTTGATACTGAACAATTCAAAAAATGGCTTAAAGATAACACTCAGTACTCTGATGCCGTTATCAGTGATATGTCCTCTCGTATAAAACGTGCAGATAATATCCTTACATGGTATGATGATGAAGTGTATCAATTCTATTTAGAACAGGATGACCAATATAAACTTCTGTCCACTTCTGTTCGTTCTCAGATTAAAAAGTCTGTAAAGTTATATCGTCAGTTTATCACAAGCAAATAACACAAGGCTCAGAAGTCAGTTGACTTCTGAGCCTTGTGTTATTTTCGTTCTTTTATGACTGCTTCGATTACATCAATGTATTTTTGAGGAAGTTTGCAGTACTCATAAAGTTCTTGGTCTGTATAGATATGCTGCCACCGCGTCACAATCCTTTACGGCAGCAAAAAAGCCGCAAAATCATGCGGCTTTCTCACCATAGACAAAAAAAGAAAATCCACCCTACTGAAAAGAGGGTTGGTGACAGAGAGAAGCCTGGAAGGTTTCCCGTTTCTCTCTTCCCATTTCTATTATAACACCGGCTTTTGATTTGTCAAATATAGTAGGGTCAAGCCCCGGAAAATCGGCCGATGGGGCAAGATCAGTCCGTCGATTTTTCCTTCCCAAAGACACTTTCGAGTATATCAGGCCAAGCGTCTCTTGCAATTCTCCGGATCTTTCCCATCGGCAGGTCTGCACTGGCAAGGTACTCTTTTATCAGTTCTTTTGTCCAGATGATCTGGTCCTGATCCAACAGAACCCGCAGTGTCTCCTGGAATCCCTCTGGAATCTTCAGAATCCGGCAGCATTCTTTAAATGACAGGCCTTCCGTCGCCATGATGTTTTTGATGTCGACCGTGGCTGTGTGCAGCTTTGAATCGATATATCCGGTCAGAACCAGACAGGTGGAGTGCTGTTCACTCGAATAATATTTCTCAAAAACTACCTTTCTGACAAGGATTTCCCGTTCATCTTCCTGGCTCACAATCTCGCTCATCTCTCTGCAAAATGCCTTTCCTGTTACTCTGCCTTCCGGACAGGAATATGCACCTGTGTAAACGCTGCTACCTGGCCAGCCCATTCGGTCAGGCTGTTGACTGCACTGCGTATAATCATTGTATCTTTCCTGATATCGGAGATACTTTCTTCAATAGCGGTGATCCGCTCGCCCATCGAAGAAAGCTGTTTATCGACTGCATCCAGCTTTTCCATAATCGCCTGCAGCATTTCTTGTTCTGTCATCGCGATCCTCTCCTCTCTGAATCTATCAGTATACCAGGTTTATTGTAGCACAGCCGTAGAAAAAGGAAAAGCACGAAAACAGGGCTTACCTGTGGCGGAAAAAGCTGCATCAAAAGTGAAAAGGCTCCTTTCCGGAAACAGCAAGGAGCCTTTTCTGTGAATCGAATCCCGATTCTGTGTTACCGGCCTGTGGACGGATTCTCCTTGATGGGGATATCGTTATTTGTAATGGTC
>CALADR010000188.1 GCA_937890845.1 uncultured Bacteroidales bacterium
TACTACACTGTCTCCAGGTATAGGTTTGCAGCAGTCTGCAATGACATATTTGTGCTTGGTATCCGATATGTCATTTATTACATACCGGTTTTTCTTTTCTTTGCTTCTGAACCATGGGAATGACCAGTACTTGCTGGTCTTTTCGTCATTCTTCTTCAGTATCTCCTCAAGGTTATTCAACTTAAGCAGTCCTATTCCTATCCGGAAGTATAGTTCGTCGGGTTTGTCATCAAATATTTCGTATGCATCCATCAAAGCCTTCATAGTGCTCTGGTTTGACTTGTATCCCAGTGACGCCATCTGCTCTTCGAGCATTTTCTTACCTATTTTTACGCTTTCCTGTCTTGCGCTTTTCAGGTAATCCATTACGATGTTTTTTGCCTTTCTCGTCTGCAGGAACTGAAGCCACTCACGTTTAGGCTTTTCATTTTCAGCAGTGATGATTTCTACCTGATCTCCGGTTTTGAGTTCATATGAAAGCGGTTCAAGCTTCATGTTGACTTTGGCTGCAATGGCCTTGTTACCTATTTCCGTATGTATAGCATAGGCGAAATCAAGAGCTGTAGCTCCTTTCTGTATCCTTTTCTGGTCACCTTTTGGAGTGAAAACGAAAATATCGTATGAAGTAAGGTCATTGTGTATTATGTCCAATAGTTCAAGAGCGTTGACATCAGGATTGACAAGTATTTCTTTGACTTTTGAAATCCACTTGTCCATCTCATTTTCGTTTTCGTCTACAAATCCGTCTTTTTTGTATGTCCAGTGTGCTGCGATTCCGCGCTCGGCGATGTCGTTCATTCTCGTCGTACGTATCTGGACTTCTATCCATATTCCGGAATCACTCATGACAGTACAGTGCAGTGCCTCGTAACCATTGTTTTTAGGGTGTTTTACCCAGTCTCTGATTCTGTCACTCTTGTATCTGTAAATGCCTGTTATTATGGAAAATACATGATAACACTGGTCTCTTTCGCTTTCTTTTGTCCTGTCATCGGGAGAGAAAATGATCCGGACAGCATACAGGTCATATATCTGGTCAAAGGTAATGCCTTTGTTTACCATCTTGTGCCAGATGGAGTAGGGGGACTTTACTCTTTTCTTGATTTCAAACTTGAAACCTGCGGTGTCAAGGGCCTTGCTGATAGGCTGGATGAAATCGTCTATTTCCTTCTCTTTGTCATTTATGTTCCTGTTTATTTTTTCCGTTATTTCATTGAAAGCCTGTGGCTCCTTGTATCTCAGCCAGATGTCTTCCATTTCTGACTTTACTTCATACAGACCCAGCCTGTGAGCTAGAGGTATGAAGATAAACATTGTCTCGCTGAGGATTTTGTCCCTTTTATATTCGGGCATGAATTCGATTGTCCTGCAGTTGTGAAGTCTGTCGGCCAATTTAATAAGCACTACACGTACATCGTCATTGAGTGTAAGGAGGATTCTTTTGAAATTTTCGGCCTGCATACTGTTTTGCTTGGCCTTGTCCTCATTGTCCAGAACAGTCTTGATTTTTGTCAGACCGTCAACAAGAGAGGCGATTTTTTCCCCGAAAAGGTTGCTGATATCCTCTACTGTATAGTCCGTATCTTCGACTACATCATGTAGCAAGGCTGCACATATGGACTTGTACCCGAGTCCGATACTGCTGACGACAATCTGTGCAACTGCTATAGGGTGCAGTATATATGGTTCTCCGGATCGTCTTCTGACACCTTTGTGTGCTTCATTTGCAAACTCAAAGGCCTTTTGGACTTCATCGAGTTCTTCTTTGTTGGCGCACCTTTTCCTTGCCGACTCTTTGAGGTTGGCATAATCACGTGCTATGACTTCGTAGTCCTGCTGGTTGAATTCTGAAATTGCCATATAAAATATCTCAATCTTCTATATTATAATTGTCAACGTTCTGGTATGCATAGGAAAGTTCCGCTCCGAAAAGTATAATGAACCATCCGAAATTCATCCAGAACATAAAAAGCGGTATTGCCGCCACTGCTCCATATACCATATTCAGCCTTGTAACGAAAACCTGTGTCTCCAGATACAGGTACTGTAGTACGGTAAAAGCCAGACCTGAAATCAGTGCTGACCGTAAAGCATTGCTATATTGGACTTTTGCATTGGGTATGAATTTATACATCGCTGAAAAAGTAAGAGCTGCTACCAGATAGAACAGGGTCCAACCAAGAAATGAAGAAAAAGCTTTCATTTCTGATATATTCAATCCAGTGCTCTCAAGAATGTTGGAATAAACTATAGATCCTGAGAAGAATAGCATTATGATAAATGGAGACATAAGGAGTATAAGTACATAAAATGACATACGTTTGAGTATGTTTCTGGATTTATGTACTTTCCATACATTGTTGAAGACTCTTTCCACAGACAT
>CALADR010000189.1 GCA_937890845.1 uncultured Bacteroidales bacterium
TTCTTGCCTTATAGTCTTTTTTGAATTTAATGGAAACTTTACCGCTGTCAATCAGTCTGTATATGAATCGAGTGGCAAGTTCTATGCTGTCTCTTACACTGCTGTTGTCCAGTCCGAGAAGATGCGGATATTCGTCCCTTATTGTGAAAGAGCAAGTAGAAGAAGTGCCAAGCACCGCCTCATTACCTCCGGTAGAAAGAGCTTTCTCGAAAATGCTTATGTTGTGCTTTGCATTTTTCTTTGCAGAGTCAATCATTCCGTTGGAAATCATTGCTACGCCGCAGCATTTTTCCTTATCCAGAAGATTTACTCCGTATCCAAGGGCGTTCATTACCTTTACGAAATCCTTTCCAAGTTGCGGATAATTGTAATTTGCGTAGCATCCGTGGAAATATGCAACATGCTTGCTGAATGTTTTCTGTTTTTCAGCAGCATTTTTCCTGAACCAGCTTTCAAATGTCTGTGAGGCATATTTCGGGAAGGTTCTGTGGTGATCAATTTTCAGGATACCGTCCATTGCCAGTTTCACCGGCTTGATGCCCAGTGTCGTATTTACGACAGGTGCCATTTTAGTGGCAACGCTGCCCATGAAGTCTGTGCTGGCAAGCATCATATCACGGAGTTTAGGAGTCTTTTTGCCGTATTTTATACGCGCAGACTGTATAATGTCTCCGATACGTACACCTGAAGGACAGGCAACTTCACAACGCTTGCAGTTCAGGCAGTATTTCAGTGTGTCTTCAAAGAAAATACCTTTTTTAAGTCTGAGCCTTTCTCCGTCAGGACCGGCCTGTTTCGGTCCCGGGTAGTCAGGATTTACCGGTACGACAGGGCAATATACTGTACATATAGTACATTTTATGCACTGTTCGAAGTTGTTTTCGCTTATATTGTGTTCCTGCATTTCCATATTTTTTGTCTCAGCCATAATTATTATTTCTCGGATGATTCAAGTATTGTATCAGACACTTTAAATGCGCTGAATATTGCCGTTCCGGCTCCGCATCCTTCATAAAGGGCGTTGCATCCGCTCAGAATTGAACCTGCGGCATAAAGGTTTTCAATGATTTTACCGTCTTTATAGCACCTGAAGTCTTTGTCTGTCCTGACTCCAAAGGATATGTAGTTTTGTCTGGCGAAGAATTCAGTGTCATACCAGTCTTTCCTTTCTGTACTGGAGTCAATATCCAGGTCGAATACTGTTTCTGATATTCTGTCAGGAGTCGCGTTAAGACCTTTGCTGAAAAAACTTCCGCTTGCAAGGATAAAGTTATCTGCATAAAGTCTTATGTCATCGAAATTGACTGTGCTTATGCTTGTTACTTTTCCGTTGTTTATTTCAGGACGGCAAGCTGTGTCACCGTGCAGGGAAATCCCGCCTGCGTTTTCAAATTCCGCTTTCATTCTCATCTGGGATCTGATACCAGGTACGGAAGGCGGCATTGTCGCAACCATATATATGTCTTTCCCTATTTCCTCTTTTAATGATTCAGATGTATTGGAGTCTGAAATGCCGAACAGAGCAGGCAATATGACTGCATCTTCTCCAGTCAAGGCATCTTTAATCTGTTTTACTGCCTTTGCTCTGACTTCTTCATGTTCCATTACTTTTGCGATGTTTGTAGATCGCATTTCGCTTGGGTTTTTGCGCAGCCTTTCCATTTCGTCAAGTCTGACAGGAATGATTTTGCATCCGATTCCTTTTTCTTCCAGAGCATCGGCTATAAATGAAGTGTTGAAATCAAGATAACCTTCTATATTGGCAATAAGAACCTTTTTTCCGGGTCTTTCATTGTCAGATTCGAGTACCTTGAATTCGTCAAGCCCGAGCCAGGTCCTTCTGAATTCGCCGGTAGGGGATATTCTGAACCCGTTTTTTTCAGGATTGCCGTTAAGGGATATTCCGCAATTTCTAAAGAAAGGAGCTGTTTCGGAAAGGTATTTTTCAAAAAGAGACTTTCCTATTTTAGAGTAAGGGTGCTCTGCTCCAAGTGATTCGATTGCTTTCAAAGGCTCATCTACTTCAGTACCGTCAGGCATTTTGTTCAAAAGGTCAAAATACCCTGACGAGAAATGCATCGCATTCTGTCCGGCGGCAATTATTGCGCATTTCTTTCCTGCTTTCTGCAGCCTGATGCCACATACCAGTCCTGCAAGTCCGCCTCCTATGATTACTGTGTCAAATCTCATAATCTATACTGCAAGTTTTGCAATTATTCAACTCATTTATTTTTCCAGGCCACATACTCCAGAATATACCCACTGGGAATATTCGTTCTCTCGCAA
>CALADR010000190.1 GCA_937890845.1 uncultured Bacteroidales bacterium
TGCAGAATTGCTCTTAGGTGAACATGCAAGGTAAATCGTGGCTTCGGCCAATGGTATCCTTGCCTCAGGCATGCCTATGTTATGGACTGTCTGGAAGCAGGCGTTGGCAAGCAGGAGTGCGTTAGGATTTGCAAGCCCGATATCTTCTGATGCAAGGATGCAAAGTCTTCTGGCTATAAAGAGAGGATCCTCTCCTCCAGTCAGCATCCTAGCCAGATAATACACCGCTGCATTTGGGTCAGACCCCCTGACGCTTTTTATGAATGCCGATATGATGTCATAATGCATTTCTCCGCTCTTGTCATATACGGCCATGTTTTCCTGCAGACAGGAAGATACTGTTTTGTTGTTGATTATAAGGGGGTTGACTCCAGAATTGGCACCGGTGACAATCTCCAGTATATTGAGCAATTTTCTGGCATCTCCTCCGGAAAATCTGAAAAGAGCTTCCGTTTCCTCTACTTGTATGTCCATTCCCTTGAGCAGGACATCTTCCTGCAGAGCCCTGTCAAGGAGTTCTTTCAAATCATCTGTATCAAGGCTTTTTAGTACAAAGACCTGGCATCTTGACAGAAGGGGAGTGTTTACTTCAAAAGAGGGATTCTCAGTAGTAGCTCCTATCAGCACTACAGTTCCGTCCTCCACGGCTCCAAGCAGGGCGTCTTGCTGTGATTTGTTGAACCTGTGGATTTCATCGATGAAAAGTACCGGTGAGGCACCGGATGAAAAAATCGAGCCGGTGCGGGCTTTCTCAATGACTTCACGGACTTCCTTTACTCCTGAGCTTACAGCTGACAGTGTATAGAATTCACGGCCCATGTTTTGGGCGACAATCCTTGCCAGTGTTGTTTTGCCGACGCCGGGCGGCCCCCAAAGAATAAAAGACGAGAGATTGCCTGTCTCAATCATATTCCTCAGTACTCCTCCTTTGCCTACAAGGTGTTCCTGTCCGACATATCCGTCAAGATTATGTGGTCGCATTCTTTCCGGTAACGGAGGTAGCATGTGGCTGCGTCCTATAGCGTCATTATCAATCATATTTTATCAAATTATTGTAAACAAATATAAGAAACAATAAAGTTTGGCATTATAATGCTATTGCCTGCCCGTTTCGGCAGAGTTCCTGTATCCGAATGGCGCGTCAAATTTAGCAAATTTTCAGTCAGGGCTTTCCTCCACGCATTATTTTTGCTAAATTCGCACTCGGAAAATCAAACGGTAAAAGAATTGAAGGATGTGCGGAGGAAAAGTTTCGCAAGTGCTGCACAGATCTTCGAATATCTATAAATCAAATCGCTTGCGAACCTAGGGATGATGATTGACAAGAAGACAAAAATAATCTGCACGGTATCAGATATGAACTGTGAAACAGATTTTATCCGCAAACTGTATGAAAGCGGAATGAATGTAGTGAGAATCAATTCTGCTCACGCAAGTTTGGAAGGCGCGCAAAAAATAGTTGACAATGTCAGGAGAGTTTCCGACAAGATAGCCATCCTTGTGGATACCAAGGGTCCGGAAGTCAGGCTGACAGCAATGGAGTCATCTGTAGGTTTCGTTGTGAAGGAAGGTGACTGGATAGAGATACATAACGGTCCGGATAAATTCTGTACGCCGAGGGTGCTCTATACGACATGTCCGGAGTTTGTCTGCGATGTTCCTGTCGGTGCCCATGTCCTGATTGATGACGGATCTGTGGATCTTTTTGTAACCGGAAAGGAAAACAACAAGCTTCTGTGCGAGGTTCAGAACAGCGGAGTCATCAAAGGTAAAAAGAGTGTGAATGTACCTAATGTCCACATTTCGCTGCCTGCACTTACTGAAAAAGACAAGACATTCGTAAAATGGGCTATTGATTCCAACATTGATTTTATTGCCCATTCATTTGTTCGCGGAAAGGAAGATCTTCTGGAAATTCAGGAAATACTTGACAAGAATAACAGTCACCTTAAAATTATTTCAAAAATCGAGAACCAGCAGGGTATCGACAACCTGTATGAGATATTGAGCTACTGCTATGGCGTGATGGTGGCCAGGGGAGATCTCGGAGTAGAGATTCCTGCTGAAAGAATCCCTCTCGTGCAGAAACAGATAATACAGATGTGCCGTTCAAGGAAAAAGCCTGTCATCATAGCTACACAGATGCTACACAGTATGATAGAGAATCCGCGTCCGACCAGGGCTGAGGTTACGGATATTGCAAATGCAATTTTTGAAAGCACTGATGCTATTATGCTTAGCGGGGAAACTGCAAGTGGAAAGTATCCTGTAGAGGCAGTAAGGACGATGAACAGGATTGCCAAGGAAGCGGAGAAGGCCATGGATATTTCCCTTGAACTCTCACTCGATAAAGTGAAAAAGCCTATTGCAGCTGTACTCGCCAAAAATCTTGTTGAAGCGACCAAAGATCTGCCTGTCAAGGCGCTGATATTCGATACATGGACTGGACGAACCGGAAGGTATCTGGCTGAATTCCGCCCGAAAGTGCCTATTTTTGCCATGTGCTACAATGACTACACTATGCGCGAGCTGGCCCTTTCATACGATATTTATTGCTACAAGTTCGAAGTGCAGAAGAGCAAGGAAGACTTTGTGGATAATGCAGTTAAAATACTCCAGGAAGACAG
>CALADR010000191.1 GCA_937890845.1 uncultured Bacteroidales bacterium
TTCTTTCAAAGGCGATAAATACGCACCTTCCGCGAGTATCTATTCTTCATGCGGAGGAAGATTCTTATCTGGAGACAGGCTGATTGTCAGAGGCGGTGGCAAGAATGCGATGAAAGCTCCGGCCTTCGGTGTGCAGGACAGGGTTGCGAATGATATGGTACTGGATGAAAACGCCGTTGAGTCCGAAGAGGAGGTTCCGTTCCAGTTGGCCGGCAGTATGGCTTCTGATTCCGGACTGACAAGGGATACATTTAGAAACACTTTGGCTTTCATTCCTTCGGTGCGCGCAGGGAAAGACGGAAAGGTAAGTTTCAAATTCTCGACTTCGGGAAAGATTTCGACTTACTATGTATCCGTATTTGCCCACGACAGACAGATGAGAAACGGATGTTTGCGTAAAGAAATGGTTGTAACCAAGCCTGTTATGGTATCTGTTTCGAAGCCACGCTTCCTAAACGAAGGTGACAGATATGCTTTGTCTGCTTCGCTGTCAAACAAATCAGACAAAGACGTTAACGGATTTGCGGAACTTTATATTTATGATGGCAGCGACTATATGGAATCCTCACCTGTCCTTGTCATGAGCAGACCCGTAACTGTAAAGGCACGAAGTGCTTTCCTTGAATCCTTCGAATCCGAGGTTCCGGAGGGGGCTGATACTGTAGGCTTCAAAGTCCGTTTCCGCCCATCTAAGGCAGGTAAAGGTGACTTGTCTGACGCACTGTTCTTTACAGTACCAGTAATGCCTGCAGAACAGAATCTTACAGAAACGCATTCCGCTGTCATCCTGCCTGGGATGAACAGGGATTCTGTCCTGTATGAACTTGAAAACGAGTTTGTCAACACCAGTCATTACGGCGCGGAGGAAACGTCCGTAAAAATCATTGACATGATAATGAAGGCCATTCCGGAAAAGTCTTCCGGTGCAGACCGCAAGGATCTTATATCTCTTTCCGAAGCTCTCTACGCCAAGGTTTTGTCAGGATGCATAAAGGGTGTCGCTGCGGCTGATACCTTATGCAGCAAGATAATGGAATATCAGAATGCTGACGGCGGTTTCTGCTGGTTCAAAGGAATGGATTCATCTCCTTTGGTGACAGCGCATTTGCTGGAACTGTCAGCCGATATGGCTTCAAGGTCACATTGCGTATTTCCTGATGATGCAGCTTTGGTCAGGGCTGTAAAGTATCTGGACAGAAATTTCCTGGAAGGATATTCAGGTAATCTGAACAGATTCAGCGGACTGTCCCTGGAACAATACCTTTATATAAGGTCAATGTTCCCTAATGTCGGACTCTCCCTGACGGCAAGCAAAGAGACATTATCTGAAATAAGAGAAGATATAAAAGCATACCTTACTGCACCAACAGGCTCTTACAGATTCCAGGGTAGACTGATTGACAAGGCCCGCAGGGTTCTTACTGTTATGAACTTGTCGTTACAGTCCGGAAAAACTGCCGGTATTTCCGATACACAGGTGCAGTACGCTGATTCTGGACACTATGGCAGTACCGGACATAAGAATACTGCGAGAAAAAAAGTTGGTTTAGCCACATCGTTGGGAATGAAAAAAGGGCTTATGAAAAAGGCATTGCGCGCTGCCGATGAGGACATGGCTTCATTGAGCGACTATGCAGTCAGCCATGCATCAGGCGGTGCATATTTCCCGAATGCTGTCATGCCTATAAAAGGACTGCTGGAGAGTGAACTTTATGCTCATTCGCTGATTTGTGATGTGCTGGACCTGTACGGCAGAAACAACCGGGAGGGACAGACAGCAAAAGAGTTGGCGGATGATGTGCGCATCTGGATGATGGTCCAGAAGGAAACACAGCAATGGGGAGATGATCCGGCATATATCAGAGCAGTGGCTTCCGTGCTTGATGGTTCTGATTATGTTAAGAATACGGAAGTTCTAATTCTCGGCAAACGGTTCCGTAAAAAGTTTGAGGATATCAAGGCTTCCGGCAACGGCTTCAGTGTTTCGCGCAAGTTTTTCAAGACCGGAGCTGACGGAACAGCGGTTCCTGTCAAAGAGGGCGAAGTACTTTCTGCAGGAGAAAAAATCACTGCAAGATATGAAATTACAAGCGAAGAAAACAGAAGTTTCGTAAGACTTTGCGTTCCTCGATTTGCAGCTTTCAGACCTGTAGACCAGGTGTCCGGTTGCGGATGGTGGATTCCTGGAGTTCTGTCCAGCCGTCATCCTGCCTACAGGGATGTAAGATCTGACCGCACTATTTACTATTTTGACATATTTGCAGAAGGCAGCACTGTAATCGAAGAAGAATTTTTCGTTTCTCAGGCCGGAGTATTCTCTTCAGCCATACCTGAGGTAGAATGCTCATACGCGCCTCACTACCGCGCCAATGAAAGATTTTCGGGAAACATAGAAGTGAAAACTATGGCAAAATAGCTGTACATATTAATGGCTGATATATAGTGAACGCAGACAGATTTCCTTAGGTCTTAAAAAATATCTAAGGAAATCTATAAAAAACATAAAAAAAATTTGCACAGTTGAAAATTTGTTGTACCTTTGCAATCCCAATCGAAAGAAAGGGTACAAGTTCTTGCTCGGGAGCATAGCTCAGTTGGTTTAGAGCATCTGCCTTACAAGCAGAGGGTCGGGGGTTCGACTCCCTCTGCTCCCACTAAAACAGGCTGACTAAAAAGTCATATATGACTTTTTAGTCAGCCTGTTACATTTGTGAACAAT
>CALADR010000192.1 GCA_937890845.1 uncultured Bacteroidales bacterium
AGAAGACAATATATCGTGAAGCACAATACCTCTCAGTCTTGCAGATGCCGAAACACCTGTGCTGCCGTCAGATGAAAAAAACTCGGCTCCGTCAGCCTTGAACTTAAGCCTCTGTTCCATTTCCGGAGCATCACCATTAACGGGCCAGGAAGGATATTCAGAAGAGAGAGACTCAGCAATTACTTTCCGCTCTGAGGACAAAACAGGAGGCATTTCCCCTATAACATAATGCTCAGGAACTTCCGACTCATCTGCTTCTGCATCATCAGACAATGACGACTCCCCTGCACTACCGGATTCAGTATCACTCGCCCCTCCCGACGAAGCTACATAAACAGACTCAAAAGGAGAAAACAAACCAGAACAAGAACGGATATACCAGTAGAGTATCTGCGAAAAATCTGAGAAACAAAGAGTTGAACTCTCCGAGTCACTCATGGATTTCTTCTCTATTTCATCCAGAAACTTGGCAGAAGGTGTTTTTGCCACCAGAAACAGCCCCCGCTCTGCCCTCGTGAAAGCAACATAGGCAGCATTTATATTATCCACATACTGCATTTTCAGTTCTTTCCTATAGTCGTCCTCAAAACGAGTGGAAACGCTTCCAGAAGACAGATTCACATCATACAGTCCTTCCGCAACACCTTCAAGGGCAGTCCCGCTGAAATCAGGACTGCACCAGTGATTTCCCGGCTTGAAAAGATTCACCGTCTCAACATAAGGGAAAATCACATAAGGAAAAGCCAGACCTTTGGACTTATGGACAGTCATTATCCTCACAGCATCCGATACAGACGGAGAACTGATAGCCGGATCTGATTCTCCCCAAGCCTTCAGAAAACCATGCAAATCATTGCCAGAAACAGAGGCATAATCCTGGACTGCATCCATAAACGACTGTATATACAGTATTTCACTTTCAAAGGAAAGACTGTCATATTCCCTGATATCACGCAGCAGAGACTCACACAAATCCACAAGAGAGTGAAATCCGCTGATTCTTTCAACAGACATAGCTCCGGCAAGATAACTGTTGACAGTATCATCAGGATTGTCCGCATAAGACAGAAGTGAGACAAGCCTGCGTACTGTCACTGATGACTTTACCTTCAGAGAATCATCTGTCAGCACATTAATTCCATTGGAAATCAGGAAGGAAGCAATGTCAGCCCCGGTAGCATTGTTCCTTACAAGGATGGCAATATCACCTTCATTCACACCAGAAGCGACAAGCCTCCTTATTATGGAAAGGACATTTGCATTCTCGCTCTCTTTCTTACAGAACAATGCTTCTACTACACCCTTGTCCTTCACCTTGTCAGGCACTTTCTGGGCGACATCTGAATATATTGACTCAATATCACTCCCTTCCCCTAACTGAATATCCAGACATTTTGCCGCATCCAGGAAGAAAGCATTGTTAAACTCGATAATCTGCCTCAGACTCCTGTAGTTGGTATCAAGCCCTGTACTTCTGAAGCCAGGGAACTCTCTCTGCACATCGCTGTGGAAAAGATTCCAGTCAGACCCTCTCCAACGGTAAATACTCTGCTTCACATCACCCACCACAAGACTTTCAAACCCCTGGGACTCACTGTTTTCAAGCAAAGGTCTGAAATTCTCCCACTGTATCCCTGAAGTATCCTGGAACTCATCCAAAAGGAAATTCTCATATCTCACGCCGAGCTTTTCATAGACAAAAGGCGCATCGCTACCGTCAATTATCCCTTTCAGAATAGTATTGGAATCATCAATACTCAGTACATTCTTTTCCTTCATAAGAGCATTGAATTCCCTGTAAAGTTCACCGGCAACTCCAAGACTGTACAGCTGCCCCTTAAGGGCAACGGCAGTATTATAGACTTTGAACTGAGTACCGAACATCTCACAGAAATCATTGAGAGGTGACTCCAGAAGCGGACGGACCGAATCAAGAAATTTTCCTTTCTTGGACTTTGCAAACCACTGTTCAGGATCACCTGCTTTGGTCAAAAAACTGTCAGACGGAGATATTATCTGAGTACCTGCCGGTACTTTTGCATAACTGTAAAGTGCAGAAAGGAACTTTCTGTTGAAATCATCCGTACTTACTCCGGCTGCAACAACTGCCTGAAGTGCTGCATTGGCCCTGGCCTGAACTTCATCTATAAAGGCCTTTATAATATCATTACAACACTTTCTGATAGAAGAAAGATTCTCCTTGGAATAAACAACGGACTCGTCTATCCCGGACTTCTCCACCATCTCGCGATGCTCGTCCGACTTCAGACGGGAAGCCATAGAAACAAGGTTTCCTTCAAGATTATAGCGTCCGCCCTGCTCTATATTCTCCATAACACTGTCAGTCAGCCATTTGAGCATTGCCACATCCTTTTCTGTCAATGCATCCAGTACTCTGTCAACACTCTCAGCCACCAAGGAATTCTTGTCCAGTTCCACTTTATAAGAAGCGAACTGGCCTATCTCGCGTGAAAACGCCTTTAGTGTCTGCTGGAAAAACTTGTCTATAGTGCTTACGGAAAATGCGCTGTAATCATGCAGAATGCCGCACAGCACCGACTTTGCACTCTCTGCCAAGGACTCAAGAGTAATTTTCCTGCCAGGCTTCCCCGGCAATTCCCTGACAAAATCAGATTCCTCTATACCTTTAAGTTCCTCCTGCGTGAACATTTCAGGTATAAAATACTTGAGATACCCGGACTTACGCGGATCTGACGAT
>CALADR010000193.1 GCA_937890845.1 uncultured Bacteroidales bacterium
GGTATCGAATTTTGTTCCCATACTCCTAGTCTTTGCGGTATTTTAGAAATCCCTGAATATAAGGTCTGTCTGGTCTTGCGGGAATACGACTCCCCATTTTTCTCTGAGCCCGTCCATCAGTTCCATTACCCTGATGCTTTCTTTGTGGGGCATGAATTCAGTTTCGGTCTTTCCGGCCCTTATTGCGTCAATACAGGCCTGAACCTGATATTCAAATCCCGTTATCTGTTCCGGTGCAGTATATGTCTTTACAAGTGTATGGTCTTTGGCGTACAGGTCGGCACGTAGCGGATTGTTGATATTGTCAACAATAATATAGCCGTTGTCTCCGCTGATAATGCCTTGCCTGTCATTGGCGCACAGGGCTGTAGCCATGAGTCCTGCTACTTTGCCGTCACTGTATTTAAGGGTTATGGTTTCCTGTATGTCAACACCTGTTTCAGCTTTTATGCATGATGAAGAGATTTCGCATATATCGTCCCCGAAGTACATAATGGCGAAGTTAAGGGTGTATACACCCAGATCCAGAAGCGCCCCGCCTCCAAGTTCCGGACGCATCAGCCTTTCCTTGTGCGATACAGGATAGCCCAGATGTGCGGTAAGCATCATAGGCTTACCTATTGCGCCGCTGCCGGCTATGTCCTTTATCGTTTTTGAAAAAGGAAGGTATCTTGTCCATATGGCTTCAGACAGGAATACTCCTTTTTCTTCTGAAATGCCTATGACTTCACGGGCTTCACGGGCATTTGCCATAAAGGCCTTTTCACAAAGGACAGGCTTGCCTTTTTCCAGACACATTTTTACATGCGGATAATGGAAAGTATGAGGTGTAGCTACATATATGAGCTCTACTTCAGGGTCATCAGCCAGTTCCTGATAACTTCCGTATGCCTTTGTCACTCCAAATTTAGAAGCGAATGCTTCTGCTTTTGCCAAATCCCTTGAACCTACGGCATATGCTTGGACATTTTCCATTTTATCAAGTGTGGCAGCCATTTTTTCTGCAATATGACCTGCTCCCAGAATCCCTATGTTGAACATATTTTGTGGTGTTTAAAAATTAATAATGTGCTTTCAAAATTACCTCATAAAATTAACAAAGGCAAAAATTTGGAGAACTTCTGATATTTTTTGCAGAATTCAAAGAGAATAAACTGTTTTTCGTCATTAATTTTTTTGTACTTTTGCGGCGTTTCAATAACATCAAGACGAACGGCAAAATGGGCGGTTTTTTCGGAACTATTTCAAAAGAGAAGTGCGTGAACGACCTGTTCTACGGCACAGACTACAATTCCCACACTGGGACAAAGAAAGGAGGCTTGGCCTCATATGACCCGGAGTTAGGCTTTATGCGCTCCATTCACAATCTGCAGAATTCCTACTTTAGAAGCAAGTTTGAGGATGAACTGGACAAGTTCATGGGCAATGCCGGTATAGGTGTAATCAGTGATACTGATGCGCAGCCTCTAGTGTTGAACTCACATTTGGGACGATTTGCGATAGTGACAGTAGCAAGAGTATTGAATATCAAGGAACTGGAAGAGGATATGCTTTCCAGGAACATGCATTTTGCAGAACTCAGCTCCGGCAATACAAACCAGACAGAACTCATTGCTCTGCTTTTGATTCAAGGTAAAACTTTTGAAGAAGGAATTGAAAATGTCTTTGACAATATCAAAGGTTCTTGCTCTATGCTCCTTTTGACAGAGAACGGTATAATTGCGGCAAGGGACAGGATGGGAAGGACTCCGGTTGTAATCGGAAAAAAGGACGGAGCACATGCAGTGACAAGCGAGTCTTGCAGTTTTCCGAACCTGGGTTATGAAATAGACAGGTATCTGGGTCCTGGAGAAATAGTGAGACTTCTTCCTGACAGGGTGGAGCAGTTGCGTCCACCGCGCAAGAATATGCAGATATGCTCCTTCCTTTGGGTCTATTATGGTTTTCCGACTTCATCATACGAAGGACGCAATGTCGAAGAAGTGCGATTCCGCAGCGGATATAAAATGGGTGTGCAGGATACCTGTGAAGCGGATTGTGTCTGTGGTA
>CALADR010000194.1 GCA_937890845.1 uncultured Bacteroidales bacterium
AGAAGTATGCGGGCGAGCTGCACGTCCAGTCCTACTTTTGTAGCCGCTATCGCAAGGACAAATCCTCCGAGGAAAAGCATGATGACAGGATCGGCAAAAGTAGCAAGTATGGACTTGTAGCTGACAAACGTACCCATTTCAGCAGGAATTCCGGAACCCCTCATAAATGACATGCTGCTGTCAGAAATAGTAAGCAGCATGATTACTATAACCAGCACAGAAGTAGTCCAGGTAGGGATGATTTCAAACATCCACATCAGAGCAGCAAAAACGAAGATTGCAATAGTCCTCTGCTCGGTTACAGTAAGACCGTCAATTCCGAAAAATGTTGTCGGGACAAGCCACAGGAAAAGAGTGATTGCTAAAACGACGGGAAGCATAATGAAAATCTTCCCGGAGAATTTTTTCTCGTTGGAGACATTCGCACCCATAATCTCTCGATGTTTAAGGTTATACTTTTCGTTGCCTCCAGTAAATTTAATTATAATTTATCAAACACAGCAAGCATTTTTCCTAAAAACATTACCGTTATATCAAAGATGGTTTCTTTGTAAACTATCGTTGTAACGATTCTTTTATTTTTTACATGAGTTTGCTTTTTTCAGTAGGAAGAATGCATTGTTCCGCGCTTAAGCCAAACAGCCAGCCAGTTTAGGATAGGTATAGGCAAGTTTTTGTACCGATGAGCAGCTTCTGCGGTACAAACTGCCTTCTGAAAGGTGTTTGGTACGGAAAAGCCCTCTCTGAGGAACGGAATACTCTTTGAAAGTCCCGGACAAACAAAGAAAACCGACCCTTTTGAGGCCGGTTTCCCGCAATTCGTTATTTCAATCCGATATTAGATCACACCCTGCTCGAGCATTGCCCTTGCAACCTTCATGAAACCTGCGATATTCGCACCTTTCACATAGTTGATGTAACCGTCTGGCTGGGTACCGTACTGTACACAAGCTTCGTGGATATTTGACATGATTTCGTGGAGTTTGTTATCAACTTCCTCTGCAGACCAGCTGATATGCATAGCATTCTGAGTCATCTCAAGACCTGATGTAGCTACACCGCCAGCGTTGACAGCCTTTCCAGGTGCAAACATGATACCTGCCTTCTGGAATGCTGCAATAGCCTCAGGAGTACATCCCATATTAGAAACCTCAGCTGCACACCAAGTACCGTTCTTCAAAAGTTCCTCAGCATCTGCACCGCTCATTTCGTTCTGGAATGCACAAGGCATTGCGATATCGCACTTGATGCTCCAAGCCTTCTTTCCTGGATAGAAAGTAGCTGAAGGGAATTTCTCTGCAAACGGAGCTACAACATCATTATTTGAAGCACGGAGTTCAAGCATGTATGCAAGTTTCTCATCATTCATTCCTTCAGGATCATAAATAGCTCCGTCCGGACCTGAAATAGCAACGACCTTGGCACCGAGCTGAGTAGCCTTTGTAGCAGCACCCCAGGCTACATTACCGAAACCTGAAATGGCAACAGTCTTTCCGCTGATATCCTTGTTCTGCATGTGAAGCATGTGCTGCACGAAATAAACTGCACCGAAACCGGTAGCCTCAGGACGGAGGATTGAACCTCCCCATGTTCTTCCCTTTCCGGTAAGAACTCCTGTGTTGTACTGCTGGGCAAGCTTTCTGTACATTCCGTCAAGGAATCCGATTTCACGTCCGCCTACTCCGATATCACCGGCAGGAATATCCTGGTCTGGTCCGATAACTTTCCAGAGTTCAAGCATGAATGCCTGGCAGAAACGCATGATTTCAGCATCTGACTTACCCTTAGGGTTGAAGTCTGAACCACCTTTACCGCCACCCATAGGCAGAGTTGTAAGCGCATTCTTGAAAGTCTGCTCGAAACCGAGGAATTTAAGAATTGAAAGGTTCACTGAAGGGTGGAAACGGAGACCTCCCTTATATGGTCCGATAGCTGAGTTGAACTGTACTCTATATCCTGTATTCACCTGAATGTCACCATTGTCATCGACCCAAGTAACCTTGAATGTAAGGATACGCTCAGGCTCTACAATACGCTCTACAATTTTTGCAGCCTCAAATTCAGGATGCTGGTTATACACATCTTCGATAGTCTCCAGTACTTCGCGTACTGCCTGAAGATACTCTTTCTCATTGCCGTACTTAGCCTGAAGTCCGGCCATTATTTCATTTGTGTTCATAGTGTTATTATTGATTATAAAGAGTTAATTATTGGTTTTCTATCATTATTTATTTCACTTCCCAAGTAGCACCGCTGCGAAGAAGGTCATCGACACAGTGTATATGGGCCTTTGCAGCCACCTGCTCTACCTGCATACGTACGGCTCCGTCGTAAGTCACATCCTCAACATCTCTGATAACTCCCAGAGCAACAGGGTATTCAGGATACTTCATATCGGCAAGCATCATGTGGATTCCTATATTGTCGCTGTGTGCATCATGAGTAAGGATATCATCTTCAGTGATACCTTTTTCTCCGATTGTCACTACTTTGAGTCTAAGTCCGTCAAGCATGAGTCCCTTGTCACGGTTCTTTCCGAAGATCATTTTTTCTCCGTGTCTGAGGACTATGGTCCTGTCTGCTCTTACTGAGCGGTCGGCTATGGCAGCATGAGCTCCGTCATTGAAGATGACACAGTTCGTGAGCATTTCCATAACAGATGTTCCGTTATGCGTTGCAGCAGCCACCATAATCTCCTCATTCAGTTTAAGTTCTGAGTCAAGACCTCTCGCAAAGAAAGTACCTTTTGCTCCCAGAACAAGGCTGCCCGGATTGAAAGGATGTTCGACTGTTCCGTAAGGAGACGTCTTGGTGATAGCACCGAATTTAGATGTAGGAGAATACTGGCCTTTGGTCAGACCATAAATCTGGTTGTTGAAAAGTATTATGTTTATATCAACATTCCTTCTTATAGCATGGATAAAGTGGTTTCCTCCGATAGCAAGTGCATCTCCGTCACCGCATGCCTGCCATACAGTAAGATCCGGGTTTGCCACCTTTATTCCGGTGGAAATGGCTGTCGCCCTTCCGTGAATACTGTGGAAACCGTATGTATCCATATAGTATGGAAGACGTGATGAGCATCCGATTCCGGATACTACCACATAACGCTCCTTCTCATATCCGAGAATGTCTGCAACTTTCGGCATCGCTCTCTGAAGCGCGGCAAGCACTGCGTGGTCACCGCAACCAGGACACCATCTTACTTCCTGGTCGCTTTTGAAATCCTGAAAAGTATATTTAGTCATAGTTTCAATCCTTCTTTTTCTAACATTTTAACCGGCATCTACAATGCTGAATTAATTGCATTTACCAATTCCTGTACGAGGAAAGGCTGCCCCTGTACCTTGTTGTACTGCAGATATTTGTACTGCGGCATCTTTGCTCTCAGATAGTCAACAAAATGACCGCTGTT
>CALADR010000195.1 GCA_937890845.1 uncultured Bacteroidales bacterium
AGGAGTAGTCCTGATAACTACCAAAAAAGGAAGCTACAATGCAAAACCTGAACTCTCTTTCAGCGCAAGGGTAGGATTCAGACAGCTGGCTGACAACTATGAGCTGCTGGGAACTGCTGATTATATAAGAGTAAAGCAGGCTATGGGAGAGAATTATCCGATATGGAGCGACCCTGCATCTCTGCCAAACACCAACTGGACTGACGAACTCTACAGGACCGGAATAGAACAGAGCTACAACATTTCTCTTACTGGAGGAAGCAAAAAATTCAGATACTACCTTGCCGGGGCATATGACAGGGAAAACGGAACCCAGATAGACAGCTACTGGGAAAGGATTTCCGCAAGGCTGAATGTAGATTATGCTGTAGTCGATAATGTCACAGTAGGTACAAGAATCTATTTCGCAAGACTTCGCAGCAACCCTTACACAGAGTCATTCCCTTGGGTATCAATCCCATATATGAACATATACAACAAGGACGGCGAATTTGCAGCCATACCGGAAGGTATAGACTTTTCAGGCTCCAACCCTTACGCTATAATCAAAATGAACCACTACAAGTCTTCCGATATACTCGGAAATGCAGACCTGTATGTCAACTGGAAGATAGTGAAAGGCCTGGAACTCAATGTAACAGGAGCAGCAAGACTTGGCGGAGGATACGATGACAACTACGTGGAGGCCAACAAACTCGGACGCTCGCCTTCAAAGGACAGCTACACAAAGTCTCTTGCTTATAATGAAGAATATACTTTCACTTCGACACTTTCATACGGCGGTCTGTTCGGAAAGCATGACTTCAGGATAATGGTGGGATACGAAGCCAAGAACGCGCAATACTCAAACCTTTCCGCTACTGCGAATGACTTTCCTATCGACAACCCGCTGTCATTCAACCTGTCAACAAACAAAAACAAGACTGCTTCAGGAACGCTGAGCACTGACAGGTTCATGTCTATTTTCGGAAGACTCAACTACTCTTTCGACAACCGTTACCTTCTGACTGTAAATTTCAGACGTGACGGCTCGCCTAAATTCAGCCCGAAAAACAGATGGGGAAACTTCCCTTCCGTTTCGTTCGGATGGAAAATCTCCGAAGAACCGTTCTTCAGGAACTGGGAGCAGGACTGGCTTAATCTGGTAAAGCCGAGGGTCAGCTGGGGTATCCTTGGAAATGACCAGGCACTGGCAAGTTTTGCCTATATGGCAGCATTCCAGAACGTCACACAGCATTCTTTTGACGGCTCGGCAGCAGTGGGAGGATACAACAACATTAAGGTAGTGAACGAAGATATCAAATGGGAATCAATCTATAACACTGACGCTGGTATCGATATAGAAATGTTCCGCCACAGACTGGCGATTTCCTTCGACTACTATCAGAGGATTACCAGAAATATGATTTATGCCCTCCCTACCCCGAACTCTTCAGGAATCACACAGATGCCGTCCCTGTCAAACACAAGTACAATGCCTGTTAACATCGGACGTATCGACAACAAAGGATGGGAACTTCTGATCAGCTACCGTGACAATATCGGAAACTTCAACTATTCGATAAGCGCAAATGTATCACAGAATAAAAACAAGGTAATAGACCTTGGTCTGCCGACAGCTCATATCTACGGAGGCGGAGGACACCCTAACACAGGACCTAAGCCATGCCGTACTGTAAACGGAATGCCTGTGAGCAGTTTCTGGGGACTGAAGACAGACGGACTCATCTCGTCACAGGAGGAACTTGACGCCCTCAACGCCAATGCCAAGGCTCACGGACATGACTATTACCACCAGAGACTCACTGGAGTGGGAGACCTTAAATACGTAGATCTTAACGGCGACGGAACTATCAACGACGCTGACTGCACATTCATCGGAAATCCATGGCCGGACATCCAGTATGGATTAAGCATCACACTGGGTTTCAAAGGAATAGATTTTTCTGCATTCTTCTCCGGAGTAGCAGGAAACGACATAATGAACCTTGCTTCTTCATATTACAGGAGCTCTCAGGAAAGTTCGAACACGACAGCAGAAATCTTCAAGGCATCCTACTTCCTTGGCAACGGGCTTACTGACCGTCCGCGAGTTATAGGAACAGACCCTGACAACGGAAACACTTCTGTCAAAGATCCCAACTTCAACTATCAGAGATACTCTGACTATCTGGTAGAGGACGGATCTTATTTCAAGCTCAAGAATATCACCTTGGGATATACTTTCCCGAGAAAGTGGACAAGAAAAATCGGAATGAACAAGCTGAGAATCTATGTTTCCGGAAGTAACCTGTTCACAGTCACCAAATTCTCCGGGCTTGACCCTGAGTTTGCAAACTCATCGAAAACCGCATACGGACTTTACACAGGAAGCACTTATCCGCAGACAAGGATGTTTTCTGCTGGACTGGACATAAGTTTCTGATGTGCCATTGAGCAAAAATCCAGACTCAAACCGCTCAATGGCCCTTTGCCAGGTAAAATATAAGAACTGTAATAATTAGAAAAATGAAGAAATTGATAAATATAGTCAGACTGACAGCAATAACTGTATCAGTAATCACTGCGGCCGTATCCTGCAAGAATTATCTGGATATTGACGACCCCAATGCTCTTTCTCCGGGAAAATTCCCTACCAAAATAGAACATGTCGATCTTCTGGTCAACTCCGTCTATGGAGCACAGCACCACTGGTGCTTTATGGGAAACTACTGGGCCGGATATGTGATGTACTGTATCGACCATACCATTGACCTTCAATTCCATACAGACCAGGGATGGATTGACATTCTGGCCGGCGAGGTAAAAATCGGCAACAACAAGGTGACAGACCCTTATACTGCTCTTTCCATGGGTGTATATTATGCCAACTCAGTTATGGAGCAGATCGATGTATATAGAAAGACAGCTCCTGAAAGTGAAAAGGAAAAGCTGGACAACTATTATGCTGAATGCCTGTTTTTCAGGGCTTATTACAGATGGCACATGCTTACTCTCTACGGTGAACCTGATATGGAAGGTGTGGGAATCGCCATTATAAACAAGGTCCCAAAATCTCTGGAGGAAATGTATGTGGCAAGAGAAAAAACAGGAGAGTGCTATAAAGCCATTATAGCTGACCTTGAGGATGCTGAAAAGCTCATTACCCAGACTGACAACCACAGGGTAAGCGTATGGTCTGTGAAAGCATTTCTGGCCAAGGCGCATTTCTTTGCAGGAAACAAAGAATCTGCAAAGACTTATCTGGAAGCCTGCATCAATGAAAGCGGAAAATCACTGGAACCTTTTGAGCGTTACAGGATGATGTTCAACGGATATGACGAATACGAGTTCAACAGCGAGTCTTTCTACGAAATGGGAAACAAGGCTGACCCTACCGGAGGAAATGCGTACGGACCCGCAAATACAGGCTCTACACTTTCTCTTTATTACCCTCCGTTCTGCATAGCGCCTGACGGTACAAGGACTGCAATGTCATACGGCAACCAATATATGCACGACCGCAACATAGCAAGATTCGGATACACAGATCCTACGCCTCTTTCCGTAAAGAACGGAGTACTGCTTTCAAAAGACGGAGAAAAGGGAGAAAAGGAATATTACCTTTCCGAAGAATATCTGGCCAAACAAAAGGAATACAGGGAGAAACTCGGCACGCCTGAATATGACTATGCCAAGTGGGCTGACCCGAGGCTCTTCGTGTGTGCGCTGCAGCCGTTCATAGATGAGGTACAGATGACTATAGGTGGTGTCAATGCACACAGGAAAGTAGCTCAGGTAGAATTCGGCAAATGGTGGGAAATGAGTCCGACCACAGGAAATGACCCTGAGACATTCTACGGATGGCCTGTAAGAAAATACAATTTTCTGGACGGACACCTCGCTGATGCCACAAGGAACATAGCAGGATACAATATCTACTTCATAAGGCTCCCGGACATATATCTGATGTATGCAGAACTTTTGAAAGACAGCCAGCCTGACGTAGCCCTGGAGTATGTAAACAAAGTACACCGCAGAGCATACGGATTCCCTGCAGACAAGGCCTCTCCAGTTGATTACAAAAGTCTTGCTGACAGGACCAAAGCTCCTGAAGGAGACCATCTTACCAACAATCCCCTTCTGTATGAAAGATGGGCCGAACTGTTCGGTGAAATGCGCTGGTGGGAGGATGTACGCCGCCTGAGAATAGGACAGAAAGAAGCTGACTTCTACAAGACAGTATCAGGACCTGGCGCAGCAAAGACCAA
>CALADR010000196.1 GCA_937890845.1 uncultured Bacteroidales bacterium
GACAAATGGGACAGGAAGGATCCGAATCCGACAGGTCATCTTATAGATGTTTTAGGAGAGCCCGGAGACAATGATACTGAGATGCATGCGATACTTGCAGAGTATTCGCTCCCTTACCGTTTTGAACCTGAGGTGGAAAATGCGGCGGATGGCATATCAGAGGAGATAACAGAGGAGGATGTAAGGGAGCGCAGGGACTTCAGGGATGTCCTTACCCTTACCATAGACCCTGCCGACGCAAAGGACTTTGATGATGCCCTTTCATTCAGGAAACTCGACAACGGAAATTATGAGGTAGGTGTCCATATCGCTGACGTAACACATTATGTAAGACCAGGTTCTGTGGTGGATGAAGAAGCTAGGAACAGGGGTACTTCAGTATATCTCGTGGACAGGACTGTCCCGATGCTTCCGGAGAAGCTTTCCAACAAGCTCTGTTCCCTCCGTCCTGCTGAAACCAAGCTTACATTCTCGGCTGTATTTGAAATGACACCTCTTGCAAAAGTCGTTTCACAGTGGTTCGGCCGTACTGTCATAAATTCAGACTACCGTTTTGCTTACGAAACCGCGCAGCAGATAATAGATGCAGGGCAGAAGGCCATGACTATGGAACTCAGGGGCGGAACAGACGGAAAGCACGGGAAAATCGCAGACCCGATACTGGAGGCATCTCCAGAGGCTGCAAAGGAAAGGGCGGAGCATCACGAGGACGGAGCCGTTATGGGAGAGGGTGTTACCGAAGGATGCATCATTCCTGACGAGCTTAAGGAAGCTGTCCTGATAATGCACAGCCTCGCATCAAAGCTCCGCAAGAAAAGATTCGCGGCAGGAGCCATAAGTTTCGAGAGACCTGAAATGAAGGTTGAGGTCGATGAAAAGGGCCGTCCTGTAAGGGTTTATCAGAAAATAACCAAAGAGGCAAACTGGCTTATAGAGGAGTTTATGCTGCTTGCAAACCGCAGCGTGGCGGAATTTGTGGCGAAGGGATGCAAGAAGAGTTCAGCTCCGGCATCATCTCTCGGATATCTCTGTCTTAAGCCTGAAGATGTAGCAAAGGCTGCAGAGAAGTCCAGGGCCAAGACATTCGTTTACCGTATCCATGATGAGCCTAATATGGAAAGGCTTGACAGCCTGCGTTCTTTCGTCCATAATTTCGGCTATGAAATGGGTCCTGCGGAAAACGGAAAGGAAATCGCAAAGGAACTTAACGGACTTCTTTCGCAGGCAAAGGACAAGCCGGAGTTCAATGTAATCGAGCTGCTGTCCCTCAGGACAATGGCGAAGGCCCGCTACAGTACCGACAATGTCGGACATTACGGACTTGCTTTCAAATACTACACTCACTTCACATCTCCTATCAGAAGATATCCAGATATGATGGTGCACAGGCTTTTAGCTCTCTATCTTGATGAAGCTGCGTCCCAGAAGAAGGATTATTACGAAGGCCAGTGCAAATATGCTTCAGAAAGGGAAATCGTGGCAGCAGAAGCCGAGCGTGCAAGCATAAAGTACAAACTTGTCGAGTTCATGCAGGATAAGGTAGGCTTTGAGTTCGAAGGCCGTATCTCCGGACTTACCGAATGGGGAATGTATGTTGAAATCGAGCCGACCAAGATAGAAGGTATGGTATCACTGCGCGACATCAAGTCCGACTTCTTCGAGTTTGATCAGGACCACTACAGGATAGTGGGCAGAAGGACCAAGGTGGTCTATAATCTGGGAGATGCAGTAAAAGTAAGAGTCAAGAAGACAAATCTTGAGCAGAAACTTCTTGATTATGAGCTTGTTCAGACTGGTCTTGAGGAGAGGGATACGGACTTTACGGGATCTTCAGTAACAGACAGTGTCAAAGGTTCCGGCAAGCAGTCCCGTAAGGAAAAGGTCCGCAAGGCCATAAAGGACTCGAAGAACAAGAAGAAGACTGCCGGAAAGAAGACCTCAGGCAAGAAGTCCAGGGATAAGAAATCCCAGTCGAAGAAGCGCTAGTCAGAAAGGGGCTGACTAAAAAGTATTAG
>CALADR010000197.1 GCA_937890845.1 uncultured Bacteroidales bacterium
CTATCTTGCAGTTGCCTACCCTGTAGAAGGAATGGAACTCCGAAAGGCAGGAATCAAATCCCCTATTCTTGTTCTGACTGCAGGAACTGATTTCATAGATGAAATAATTGACTTTTCCCTTGAACCCGGTATTCCGAATCTGTACACCCTGAAAGCTTTGTGCGAAAGACTTGACACAAGGAAGATAAAAGACTTTCCGATCCATATAAAACTGGATACGGGAATGCACAGGCTTGGCTTTATGAGCAGCGAAGTAGAAGGACTCCTTTCTTTTCTGAAAAACAATGATTCTGTAAGAATAAAATCTGTCTATTCCCATTTGGCTGCCGCAGAAGATCCGGATAATGATGAATTTACCGAAGGCCAGGTACGGATGTTCAAAGAGAATGCTGAGATAATATCTTCCGGAATAGGATACAGACCCCTGTACCACATATTGAATTCTGCAGGTATCGAGCGTTTCCCTCAGTACCAGTTCGACATGGTCAGGCTCGGAATTGGAATCTACGGCATAAGTGCTCTTCCGGATACCAAACTTGACAATGTAGCCTCATTTAAATGCAAAATCCTGCAAATCAAAAAGCTGGAAGCAAGTGACGGTACCATAGGATATGGACGCCACGGAAAAATAGCACCCGAAGGTACAGTCATCGCTACTATTCCGGTCGGATATGCCGACGGTATAGACCGTCACTTAGGAAGGGGTAAATGCTCTTTCTCCCTGAACGGACACAGGGTTCCGACCATAGGAAATATATGCATGGATATGTGCATGCTGGACATTACAGGAGTTGAAGCACAAGTTGGAGATACTGTAACCATCTTCGGAGAAGATCCTACAGCATCGGAACTTGCCGGGATTTTAGGCACAATCCCCTACGAAATCTTCACATCTGTCCCAAGAAGGATTGAAAGAATCGTAATTGGCACGGACAACATACCTGAAAAAGGACAGTAAGCTTTTGAATACAATTAAGAGGGTGTGTCAAAACCCTCTTAATGTTTCAGACTGGGAATGTATAAGATATATAGGTTATATAGCCGTCGGAATCTGTCCGAAAACAAAAATACCCTTCAAAAGCATCTATAAGCTGATAGCAGTTTTTTCCAAAGCGTTTAGGATCGCGCTGGTTTAGCATGCCGTCCTTAAAACCCTTAAACACAGATATGTGGCTTCCGACACCAATGCCTCCTTCAAAGTATTTTGTGAGTACCTTAAACCTGGTGTCACGAATATTGAATCCCCAGAATTCACCATTAAGGGTCTCAATATAGTTTTCACCATAATAATACCCTCTTTCCTGATCATCCGGGTCATCATCATACCGCCCGTCCTCATTGTAATATCTGTCAGGGACACCGAACTTCTCAATTATATCTTCCTTGGTCAGAACTGCCCATAAAGGAACTCCGTTTACATCGATATCAGTCTTCAGATTCTCAATATATTCCCACTTTATGTTTTTATAAATCAAGGAATCCGGATGCGGCTGCGCAAATGCCGCCATTGAAACCGACAAAAATGTCAGGATGAAAAATCTTCTTAACATAATGTTGAAATTTTAGTGTTACAATCAAAAACAAAGCATTTGAAAATCTTGCTTATCTTTGCATCCTGCAATTTAAATATAAATTATGGATAAACCTCAAGATTTGAATACCGACAATAAATACAAAGTCCTTTTCGTGTGCCTGGGAAATATATGCCGCTCTCCTGCAGCCCACGGACTGTTTCAAGCTATAGTGGACAAGAACGGAACAGGAAACATATTCGAGATAGATTCGGCAGGAACATATTCCGGACAGGAGAATGAGGGAAGCTGCCTCAAGACGCGGCTATAGTCTCACCCACAGGGCAAGGCCGGTATCATCATTGGATTTGCTTGATTTCGATATTATTGTAGCTATGGATGACAATAATTTCACAGACCTTATGCATCTGGCTCCTTCTGTAGAGGCTTCCAGAAAGGTGGTAAGGATGGCAGACTACCTCAAGAAATCTGACTATTCCTATATTCCCGACCCATACTACATGGGAGCAGAAGGTTTTGAACTGGTCCTTGATCTGCTGGAGGAAGCCTGCGGGAATCTGTATGCAGACCTTAATGCAAGACTCTGAAAATTTTCAAATGGTATAGCTCCGGTTATGGAAAACAGGGAAAAAGGCATATATAGAATCACAATCACAGGAAGCATAGTGAACTTTGTTCTTCTGGCCTGCAAGTTTGCAGCCGGCATTTTGGGACACAGTGCAGCCATGCTGGCCGATGCCGTACACTCGCTGTCTGATTTCATTACAGACATTATCGTACTTCTGTTCGTCAAGCTCTCAAGCAAGCCCCAGGACAAGGAACATGACTACGGTCACGGAAAATACGAAACCCTGGCCACCGCTTTCATCGGAGTGATACTTTTCGGGGCCGGGGCAGGCATAATGTGGAACGGAGGCTCTTCTATACTCACAGTCATACGCGGAGGTCAGCTCGACAAGCCCGGATATATAGCTCTCGGAGCCGCTCTGCTCTCTGTAATCTGTAAGGAAACTCTCTACAGATATACTGTAAGCGAAGGTAAAAGACTTGATTCCAAAGCTGTCATAGCCAACGCCTGGCACCACAGAAGCGACGCTCTCTCTTCCATAGGCACATCCGTAGGCATAGGAGGAGCAATCCTGCTTGGAGACAGCTGGAGAATTCTCGATCCGATTGCTGCCGTTATAGTCAGCATCTTTATAATGAAGACTGCCGTAGAACTTTTCATCCCTTGCATGGACGAGCTTCTTGAAAAATCGCTTCCAGACACCCTTGAAAATGAAATCACTTCAATAATAATGTCTTTTCCAGGAGTAAGCGACCCGCATAACCTCAGGACACGGCGCATAGGAAACTACGCTGCCGTTGACGTACATATCCGGATGGACGGAAATATCAGCCTGAACGAAGCCCACGAGACCTCCTCCAGAATGGAGCACAAAATCAAGGAACTGCTTGGCAAAGGCACCTATGTATATATACATGTAGAACCTGTAAAGCCTGCAAATAAATAAGAATAGTCTTGTACTGATTTTGGTTTACTCCGATTTTGTCCGGAGAAAGGGTGTGTTTTCCGGACAAAACAGATAGAAAGAGCCGACCTTTTTTTGTGGGTCGACTCTTTCTTTCGTAAAACAAATCATAAAACCATGATTATTCTGCATATGTGGCATGCAAAAGTATAGGATAATGATCTGAAATATATTTTACTCCATAATCATCTGTAACTACGTCATACTCTTCTGCCTTTAGCGGCCCTGAATAGAAAATATGGTCAATGATAGAATTAGAAGTCTCTCCGAAACCGTTGAAAGTCCTTCCATTATCAGTTTTGTCAGCCGTACTTCTTGCATCCTTCATTCCTGTACGCAGTGGCGCCAGTTCAGAAGACTCGTATTTACAGTTGAAATCAGCTACCAGAAACACAGGTGTTCCACTCTTCGAAAGATCGCTGATTCCTGTTATCTCCTTTATCTTCTTAATTGCAAGTTCACTGGATTTTAACCTTGCATCACTGCTTACATGGTCAAAGTGGGATGCGAAAAAATATACTGTACGGTCTGAATTCCACTTATCCTTCAACTTTGTCCACACGACAACACGCCTGCAGGCACTGTGCCATGAAGAAAAAGTTCCATCATCGTTTTTTTCAGGCAATTTGTCAGGATTCTCCGCCAGCCAGAAGAAGCCTTTGTCTTCAAGAGTAAACCTGCTTTTTTTATAAAGCACACCGACGCCTTCGCCACTGCTTGTACTTATCGCTGTTCCTGTATCCCTGTTTATGTCATAATAACTATACTCTTCTCCCAAAAGATATGCAATATCCTGAGACTGAGAAGATCTGACCTCCTGAAAACCCACAAAATCAGGTTTTACATCCATGATAAATTTCATAACAGGCTCTTTGCGGACACTCCACGGATATTCGTCTGTCGTATTATAATATCTGATATTGAAAGAGCAGGCTGTCAATTTTTCTCCGGCATCTTCAGGTATCTGCTGCTCCTCAGGCCTTTCAGGAGGAAGGACTCTGTGTATTACAGGATCAGCCTTGCACGCAGCAAGTCCAAAAGCAGCAAATAGCAACAATAATCTAAATGTTCTCATAACTACAAATTTTCTTTTTACAATACACAAGTCTTTGACGGATTTCCTCCAAGTTGCGACCATGAAGCCGCATGACCTGTTGCAGAGCCCTTAACTGCGAACAAAGTTGGATAACCGTCCTTCATTCCTACGCAATAAATCGTTCCGTCACAACTGATTGTCGGTGAAGACCTCATGTCTGATGCCAGCTGTATTTCTGAAATCTTCTTTCCGTCTACAGGAGAAAGTTTAACCAGCTTGCCCAACGAATAATCATTGTAATAAACATAGCCTTCATTGTCAACTGCACAAGATCCTGCAATATTTCCATCAGCCTCAGACTCCCATTTGACCGAGCCGGTAGAAGATACTGCCGTCACCCGTGCCTTTTTGTCTCCGGACAACCCTGTAGTGACATACAGTGTACCATCTTCTCCGCACACGACTCCAAGACCATTATATCTTGCCATCTTTCCATTTATTCCTACTGTCCAGTCCGGCTCAAAAGGAGTTGTGGCATCCTTTACGAATTTTCTCGTATCATAACAATAAAGAACTGACATATAAGACTTGGATACTCTACCTGTGACATTTTCATACAAAATATAAACTTTTCCATCATCACTCAAAGCCATTTGACCTGAATCACCAGTCTCAAGGCTTGAACTTCCTCCAAGATAGCCCAGAGCCTTAGGGCTCTTATTATCATCTGGGCCATAGTGTTTCCATTTTCCTGATTCATTGAAATAAATCCTGGAACCATACTTGGCATTACAGTGAGTAATAAAAACACCACTAGAAAAACCGACAGCGCCACCATAGTTTCCTTGCTTGACTTTCAGCATCTGCCGGAATGCTCCGGTATTTCTGTCAAGAACATGTCCGTTGTCAAGATTTCCCAAAGAAGACCACATGTCAGGATATTGTTCCTTTGTAGGATTGTTTTTCGTAGTAAGCAAAATCTGATCTCCAAGAATAACAGGAGTTACCGCGATATAGCGCGCATTTCCATAAGGGAAATACCATTTTTCCGACCCTGATGAAGTTACTGCATATACACCAGACTCATATTCAGTACTTTTTGCATCTCTTTCATTATAAGCCAGAGCAAGGAATATGTTTCCGTCCTTATCCACCGAAGGAGTACAGGTATTTCCTTTTTTGCTGCCGTCATTACAATAAGGGCTTGGATTGTGCTTGTTTGCGTCAAATGCCCAGAGTTTCTCACCGGCGCTGCTATATGCAGCCAGATGGAATCCAGAAGAAAAGGCATAAACTGCGCTACCGTCAGCATTCGTAGCGGGAGACGTAAACTTTATCCAGGCATCCTTATCTGTTTCATATGCCTGCTCCCAAAGTAGTTCCAGACTGAATGCGCTCTTGTCAACATGTATGACAACCTCCTTTGTGGATTCACCCTTCATATTGTCCATTACAGTAAGACTTACAGGAATGTCTCCGAACTCGACAAAGGTAAACTCCGGATTACGTTCTTTAACCTCTGTAGTTCCGAACCTCCATGTCCAGGATACTATACTGCCGTCAGCGTCTGACGATTTGTCCGTAAACCGGACTGAATCTCCTGCCTTTATCCCTGACTGCGGCTCGTATGTAAAATCAGCGACAGGCCGGATATTTGTGTTCTGGACTTTTATTGTCTTGACACAAGTGGATGTAATGTTGCCAGAAGGTGTCGTTGCAATTGCGGTAAGCTTTATCTCATACTCCCCCACTTCCGTAAACGATATAGGGGCATCAGGCTGCAATTTCCACATATACTGCCCGTTCCACTCCCACTTGCTGGAAGAAACATATCCATTTTCCGCATATGAAGTATTTACAAGGACAACATCCTCTTTCAACTCATACACATCCTTGTCTGTCGTAAAACTGGCATAAACTGCGACTTCTTCCTTATTTGTGCATCCTACTGCAAAAAAAGCCATAGCCAGAATACATCTCGTTATATTATTAATTATTTTCATCTCTTCTATGATTTACCATCCCGGATTCTGTGTAAGATTAGGATTTTTCTGTATCACAATTTCCGGAATAGGATATATATACATATTGTCATTCCAAACTCTGCTGATTTCATAATTGAGCTTATACCCTGAGTTAGGGTCATCAGCAAGTCTTACGGCTTTCAAATTACCTCCAAGAACCATTGCTATACTCTTATATTGTCCGCTATAGTTTGTATTGTCCGTAACAAAAACATCATACGTACCATCGCCGTTCATATCCAGAGGTTCATTGAGTTTTGGAATATATACCCCGTCCCACTCAGCAGTCTCCCAAAGCTCCCCACAAGCCCAACGTTTAAGATCTACCAGTCTCAAGCCTTCCAACATGAGTTCAATTTCTCTTTCTCTACGTATTTCAAGGATTACAGGATCTGAAATATCCTTATAAAACTTGTGCATATACGG
>CALADR010000198.1 GCA_937890845.1 uncultured Bacteroidales bacterium
TTTTAATTCCACTTCCGGAAACAGAACTGGACATAACAGCGCCAATGCTTGATTTTTAAGGCATATTTTATGCTGTTTAATGAGATTTTGCTTGATTTTATGTAAGTTTGCAAAAGTACTGTTTTTGGCAATAATACCAGAATATATGAAACATTATTTTACACGCTTGCAGGAGACGATGGGCAGACATTGGGATTCCCCGGCCCTGTGCAATTACAAAGGCGAGTCATTCACTTTCGGAGAGCTTGCCATACATATAGAAAAGTTCCATATTTTTTTCGAGGCGGCAGGAGTGAAAAAAGGCGACAAGATAGCATTGTGTGCCAGAAATTCAGCCAGATGGGCGATAGCTTTTCTGGCAGCCAATACGTACGAGGCTGTAGTGGTGCCAATTCTCGCCGAATTTCATCCAGACAGTGTAAACTCACTGGTAGACCATTCGGAAAGTGTTCTGCTTTTTACTGATAAGGATATGTGGAACAAGTTGGATGTCAGTAAGATGCCTGGGTTGAAAGGAGCTGTTTCAGCCGGAGATTTTTCTTTGCTGTATGCTTCGGATCCGAAACTTAAAGAGTCAATGGACAGTCTTCATGAGACATTCCAGAGCAGATATCCGATGGGATTTACCAGGGAAAATGTATCTTATCCTATTAACAATGATAAGGATATAGCCCTGATAAACTATACTTCCGGAACAACGAGTGCACCAAAGGGAGTCATGCTGAGGTATGAGTCTCTCAGTTCA
Organism: uncultured Bacteroidales bacterium; assembly: GCA_937890845.1. GTDB lineage: Bacteria > Bacteroidota > Bacteroidia > Bacteroidales > UBA932 > Cryptobacteroides. Next base: position 746 of record CALADR010000198.1, read on the forward strand.
AATATCGAGTTCGGAATAGACTTCATGCCTTGTGAGTTCGGCTATAAGATGGTTTCAATGCTCCCGCTTGCCCATATGTATGGAATGGCGTTTGAGTTCCTTTATCCTCTGTGTGGGGGCGTGACAATATATTTCCTCGGAAAGACTCCTACACCGTCGCTTCTTCTTGGTGCAATGGCTTCAGTCAGGCCATATCTTGTGATTACTGTGCCTCTGGTTATGGAAAAGATTTTCAAGAGTGCGGTACAGCCTATGCTCAAGAAGCCCGTGATGAAGGTTCTGACATCTGTACCAGGTATTAACAGGATAATATACAATAAGATAGGTAACAAGATAATGTCTGCTTTCGGTGGTAATGTCCAGCAGATAGTTATGGGTGGCGCTGCTCTCAATCCGGAAGTAGAAGAGTGGTTCCGCAAATTCCGTATTCCTTTTACAGTAGGATATGGTATGACTGAGTGTGCTCCGCTTTTGGGGTATGAGCATTATTCCAAGTTTGTTTCCAAGTCTTGCGGAAAATGTGTCGAAAGGGTGGAGGTGAGGATTGATTCGGAAGATCCGCAGAATGTGGTTGGTGAGATCCAGGCCAGAGGTACCAACGTTATGGATGGGTATTACAAGAATCCTGAGGCGACTGCTGCTGCTTTCACGGAAGACGGCTGGCTCAAGACCGGTGATTTGGGAGTGATAGATGCTGACGGGAATATTTTCATTCGCGGGCGCAGCAAGAATATGATACTTTCTTCAAACGGACAGAATATTTACCCGGAGGAAATAGAGGCGGTGGTTAACAATCAGCCTTATGTAGTGGAGTCCGTGGTTGTGGACAGGGCTTCGAAAATTGTCGCTCTTGTCTATATGGACAAGGACAAGTTGGCTGCTGACGGGATTGATGCCGAGGCGCAGTCCTCCATGATCGAGGATATGATGAGCATAATAAACAAGTCGCTGCCAGTGTATAGCCGCATATCTAAGGTGGAGGTGATGGATGAGCCGTTTGAAAAGACTCCAAAGATGAGTATCAAGCGTTTCCTTTATAAATAAATTTAATGACACTTACTTGACTTAACCTATGGAAAATAGATGGATGTATGCAGAATGGAAGCGGACTCCGGTATCCCGGGTTTTCCGTCGTATTTATACAGATGTTTTCCCTTGACAGATTCAAGGAATTTGATTTGGACAAGGCATTGTCTTCCGGGATTGTCACCCGGATGGCCAAAAGTATAGATCACCTTATATTTGTCATGAACCGTAAGGATAGGGAGAATATCAGGCGTTTCAAGCTTGACGGCTTCGGTTTTTCCCTGTCTCTTGATGACCCGTATCATATAGATATGAAAGGAAATGTGCATGTCGAGATGCTTGTGCTTTTCGGATACATGGTGTCGATTACATACAGGTTTGTCTTTGACGGTAATTTGTGTTCGCTTTCGGAACCGGCGTGCACCGATCATATAATCGCCCTGCTCTCCTCTCATCTGAGTGCCGAGGATTGGAGCCGTAACGAGGGAGAGGAGGAGACAAACATCAATCTTGAAATCAATGATTTCCGCATTTCAGGACTTCGGATTTCGGAAAACGGACAGGTATTGGAGAAAGGGAAAGAGGACAGTTTGCAACTGAAGGGCTGCAGCCGCGTGTTTGATGAATTGAGTGTGCGTTACAAAAGATTCATCCGCTCCCGGTGTTCTTCATACAGGCAGATGACCACAAGAGAAGAAAAATACCTGAATGAGAAATCTGCCTGCGATGATGCCGGTTCGTACGAGGACCTTCATTATGCCCTTGTGGATATTTGGGAGAATGTCATGCACCATTCTGATGACGGGGATGACATTTTTTCCAGCATTAGGAAAGAAAGGCTTTCGGAGTCGGAGATAATAAATCATATAAGGGACTGTCATCAGGAGGAATTGATAGGCCTTATGACCCTTTATCCGGAAGAATGGACGTATAGAGACAGGAAATCCTATGATGAAATATGCGGGGAAAATATCGCCATTGATATTGATGACCTTGTGCTTGTCAATGCCAATGTATGTGTGGTGATAGGAACTTACGGACGGCGTGGAACAGATTCTCCGGTAAATTGGGCAGAGCATCTGGAAGAAAGGGCGGAATAT
>CALADR010000199.1 GCA_937890845.1 uncultured Bacteroidales bacterium
ATATTAAGGACGAGGTTTATGGTGCAAAAGGCACTTCACGCAGGGATAATATAGAAAAAGAACTTGCTACTCTGCAGGTGGGTCTGCAAATCCGGAATGCACGTAAAGCACTGCACATGATACAGTCCCCGCCTCATACAAACCAGACCGTATCGGATGGTATTCTATGGTGACTTTCTGTCAAAAGCTACATTTGCCGTATTCTTCCCAACAGATCATGCATCCGGTCGAGCAACTGGTCGAAGGACAGATGTGTTGCACTGTTATACAGAAAATGTTTTTCCAATGACTTATAGTCATTTCTCCAATCATCCATAAGGTCTGCCGGTGGTATGAAATTTATTCGCTCATGACTATGAGAAGAATAATCCACACCGTCTATATGATTGAAAATATTGCGATGAGCTATTATCTCATCATATAATTTCAAATCCTTCAATGCCTCATTCCCGAATGAAGTGTCCATTATCCTTTCAATGTCATACAGGTGTCTAGACATCCGGTAACTGCGCGGATTTTTCTTCTGGAACTCTTCATGAAGCAGGAATATCTTTTCCAGGAATGTCCGTGTCGGTATGACTGTTTTGAACTTGATTTCCATATCTTCCGCACCTGAAACGGCTTCGGATATGAAAGAACGAAGTGTCCTTGTTTCCACTGGTTCATCCATTGAAAGACAGCTTATCTCAATTTTTACACGAGGTTTTACATATTCTGATGTTTCTGGAATGATAGAGTCGTAATTCACATATATTACAGAAGGATGTGTGTCTGCCCTTAATTCAGCTATAGTTCCATTGCGCTCCTTTGTCGTTTCCGGTGTAACCGTAAAACCGCTTATCCCTGTCTCTGTCAATATTGCAGTCAACTCTTGAGGAAGTTCTTTGATGACATAATGGCGGGCTGTTCTTCTCGCTTTTGCCAACTGGTTTTTCGATGTACCTGATATGGCGAACCGTCCTTCCCGACGGATAGCAATATCTATGTCTTCAGAGAATCTGAAGATTAAATTCCACCCTTTTGAAAGACTGGTACCACCTTTGAAAGACATCAGTGAGGCATATTCAGTTTTTGACAAAGCATTCATTACTGCCATAACCCACCAGTCCTTTTCAACTGCCAGGCGAGGAAGTGCCTTTGACGCACTTGTTATGTCAAGCAGTTGCAGTTTTTCCGTTTCATTATATTGTTGCCAATGTCTCATGTCTGATTTAATGTTTAGGCGAATTTTTTTATTAAGTTTTGAATCCACATAGGTGCCAGCAATATGTCTTCCGTAAAAGTTTCCTTATCGTTAGCCATTGACATGTATCGTGAGATGGCAGAGAGTTCGTTCTCTCGTATATTATCTTTCCCAAGTTCCTTAAAAGCCTGTACAATCAAAGGGATAGTCCTTCCTTTATAAGCAAAGTTGCGTGGGGCGGCACGACGGAACCGTATGGATCTGTTCCCTATTTTTATTTCTCTTGACGCACCGGTTGTAATGTATGATACGGTCATCGTGACCTGGGTAGATAATCCAAGCATGTTGGCCGCTGTGCTTCCTGTCGGCATTATTTGTACATGATCCCTTGCGGCAATTTCTTCTGCAATCTTTTCCAGCGGAATGGGAACTTCCCCAAACCGTGACATCATCGGCTTTACATATATGCCATGAGCAATATGAGTCAGCAATCCTGCATCACATGCTTGTGACAATACTTTCCGTACTGTCTCCAATGAGGTAATCCTTGCAAAGTCATTCAAAAAGAAGATACTGTGTTCGGGACTTCTTTCAATCCTATTTAATATGGTGGTTTTGATGTTCTTATCGTTCTTTTCCTGCATAAATTTATACCGAATTATTGCATATATTTCGGTACAAATATAATGATTCTCTTTAAAATGCTACCTTGTTTGACCTTCTCTGATTTAGGTTGACACTTTTAGAGCGGATTAACTAGTATGGTT
>CALADR010000200.1 GCA_937890845.1 uncultured Bacteroidales bacterium
TGTTTTCAAACCCGCTGTACAACAATCTGCTGGACAAGAATGTGTTTTCACATACCAGCGACCAGTATCTGAACAAGACACTTTCAGACGAGCTTCAGGGCGGTTCTGCAAGAACAGTTCCTGCCAGCGGCGGCGGCTGGTCGTGGGGTGACCTCAGGCGCATCAATACGATGCTTGGAAATATAGGTAACTGTGAGGATGTTGATGTCAGAAACCATTATACCGGAGTGGCAAAATTCTTCAGGGCGTATTTTTATTTCGAGAAAGTAAAAAGGTTCGGAGATGTTCCTTGGATTGACAAGGAACTCGGTTCTTCGGACGAGGCGCTTTATGCACCTCGTGACAACAGGGAGACTGTCATTACCAATATGCTCGCTGATCTTGATGAGGCGACAAGCGAAGGGTTTCTTCCTGCCGAAAAGAGCGCTTACAGAGTTAACCGCTGGGCAGCTCTTGCTCTCAAGGCTCAGATTTGCCTGTATGAAGGAACATTCAGGAAATATCGCCGAGTATTATCTTGACCTTGCAGCAAAGGCAGCGGCTGAGATAATGGATCAGGGACCTTACAGCCTTTATTCGACAGGCAAGCCTAATGAGGACTATGTGAACCTTTTCGCGAAGGAGGAAGCTGACCCTAGCGAGTACATACTTTCAAGATGCTACAGCAGTGCCGTACAGGTATTTCACGATGCATCTACTTATCCTACAATGGCTTCTCACGGTATGCCGGGAATGACAAAGAAGATAGTTGACAGTTATCTTATGGCTGACGGAACAAGATTTACTGACAAGGAGGGATGGGAGACCATGCAGTTTGCTGAAGAAGTCCAGGGTCGTGACCCGCGCCTTGCCCAGACTATCAGGACTCCGGGGTACAAGATGATTGACTCAAAACTCAAGACTTCTGTTGATTTCAGTACAACGAGAACCGGTTATCAGCCGGTAAAGTTCGTGATGTCGGCAAGTGTCGAATCTGCACATGGAACAGGTGACAAATCTACAAATGACCTTCCTATCTACAGGTTCGGTGAGATTCTTCTTATCTATGCTGAAGCCAAGGCTGAACTCGGGACTCTGACTCAGCCTGATCTTGACAACTCTGTCAATCTTCTGAGAGACCGAGCAGGTATGCCGCATCTCAAACTTCAGGATGCAAATGCGAACCCTGACACGGAATATCTCCTGAACCCGGAGTACGGATATAGGAATATAACAGGGGCAAATGCCGGCGTCATCGCTGAAATCCGCAGGGAAAGGACAGTGGAACTCGCACAGGAAGGGAACAGAAGATGGGACGACCTTATGAGATGGAAAGAAGGAAAGTGTATTGACCAGAAGATGTATGGTCCATACTTTCCTGGACTTGGCGAATATGATCTTGACGGTGATGGAAAGAATGATGTCTATTTTTATACAGAAGGGAAGCCTAAGCCTGAGATGGCAAGCATAAAGATAGGGGAGGACGGTTATTTCTCAGAAGGAAATTCCGGATATTATGATCCTTTCCAGAAATTTGCACATACGTTCAACGAGCAAAGGGATTATTTCTATCCTATCCCGAGCGGCGAGCGCTCCAAAAACCACAATCTGACCCAGAATCCGGGTTGGGATGACGGTCTTGACTTTTAACCTTTAAAATTCTTGATATGAAACGCAATAGATTCATTTATAGCATGCTGGCATTTCTGGCTTCTCTCATGCTTCCTGCGGGATGTGTTGAGGAGCAAAGTCCGGAGGCGAATGCAGTCCAGACTAAAGAGACAGAAGTTGTCTTTGCAGCGAAAAATGCAGAGCCACAGACTATTTCTGTATTTGCAGATGGCGAGTGGCTGGCAGATGTGACAGAGGACTGGATTGATCTGTCTGTTATGTCAGGTGACAAAAATACAGAGGTTACCATATCCGTAACAGGAGACAATGTCGATAATAAAGGGGCTCTCAATGCTCCGAGAACAGGTACAATTACTTTTAAAGGGCGCTCTGATGAGAGAATCGGAGTCGTTACTGTAATTCAGAAAGGAGACAATTATCTTGGCGTCGGAGAGTTTACTGTAACTCAAGTCGCAAAGGACCTTAAGGATGAAGATAAGTTCAAGATTGCAGAAGCTACTGTTATGGCCGCTTCAGATGGAGGGTTTGTAATAACAGATGGTACTACTCTGATGTACGCTGAGGGAGACCGTGAAGTATCGGCAGGAGACAAAATCTTCATGAACGGTACAAAGGCGACAATAGGAGGAATCCCTGCTGTAAAAGCAGATGAAGTGGAAGTGCTTTCCAAGGAAGAAGTCAAGTATCCTGAGCCGGAATCAATCGGTAAGGACATGCTTGGTAAGGTTACCTATGTCCAGATAAACGGCACACTTCTCGGAACAACTTTGATCCTTGAAGAAGGAAAGGGAAATATTCTTGATGCTCCTTCTTCGTTTGAAATAGGAAAGCTTAATGTCCATAAAGTGCTTGTTACCGGTTACTATGTTGGCTTGATTGACAAGCAGTATAGTCTTGTGCTGACATCCATAGAAGACAAGGGTGCGGATGCTGCGATAGGGCAGCCGCTTCCTTTCAAGGATGATTTCTCATGGCTTGCGCCTTTTATCGAGCAGGCAAATGCGGCGCTGGATCCTGCAAATAAGATTTCAGACTGTGTAGCAGGTGCTATTTCAAGTGCTGATGGAGCTGCCAATATTTACACAACTCTTGTTGACAAGGGTGTGAAGGTGCTTGAGGAACTGAGGCTGAGGGGCTATACTGATTTGAATCCTGATTTCAAGACAATCTATCTTCAGGACGCATATTTCAAATTCGGTGCAAGCAAGAAGCAGTCAGGACTCACTCTTCCGCTTATGAAGATGGATGGCTCACAAGTTATCGTTGTATCGTTGAAATGGTGCTGCCATATAGGAGGCTCCGGAGCTGTTGACAAGACAAATCTGGTTCTTGCTATTGACGGTCCGGGAACTGTAGTTACCAAAGCCGGGACACCTGACAAAAAGGTCAGTGATCCTGTAGAAAGTACTCAGGAGTCAGGTCAGATGTTCTGGCAGGATGCCTCATTCAAGATAGAAGGAGCTACCACTGCTACGGAAATAACAATAAGATCTGAAACATTCGGAACTCCTGATGCACTTGAGGCAGGATATTTCAGATATTACCTTGACGATATCGAGGTTATGCTTGCAGCCGATGCGGTTCCTGCAAATATTACTTTGTCTGGAGTAGAAGACAACCTTATTACATTCGAGGGTACTCCTGAAGCTCCGTTTGAGTTTGATGTTACTGCAGATGCAGATTTCTCCGTTTCATCATCAGTCAAGTGGCTTACAGTAGAAAACGGAGAAGGACTTGCCGGTGAAACAAATAAAGTAAAAGTGACTTGTGCTGAAAGCGACCTCAATACTCTCCGTAAGGCAGAATTGACTGTAAAGGCAGGTATCACAGTGAAGAAGATCCAGGTGGTACAGTCTTCTGCGGGTGCTGCCATTGATCCGTTCATTAGCATTGTAGGAGGAAATACTCTTCAGGTAAAAGGTTCTGAACAGAATGCTTCATTTATGGTTCAGACAAATGTGGATTTTGAAACAGAAGTTGTGTCAGGAGCAGAATGGCTTTCCATAATACCTGCTTCATCAGTCAAGGCTTTGGTTGACAGACTTCCTGTAAATATCCATGTTTTGCGTAATGACGGTGGTGTAAGGACAGGAAAAATAAGGATTTTCAATAAAAAAGAAAATCTGGAGGCCTATCTGAATGTTGTCCAGACAGAAAATACGCTGCTTCTGGCAAAATGGGATTTTTCCGAGGCCTCTATGAATGCAGGCTATGTAAATACTTTCGGTGGTCTGAAAGGCATTTCGGACAAGACTGCAGGTGATGGCGGTCAGTATATCGATGCCAACAAAGGTGGCAAGGGAAAGATTACATATGTGCAGATAGACAAGACAGACCTTGATCAGAACAATAAGGCAGCAAGAGTCTGTGGAGGAACAGGTGAACCTTATATTACAGGTGGCTGGCCTGGTGATTACTGGCTCATTACATCTGAAAGTACTGAGGTTATTGAAGCCGGAGCCAGTGTACATGCTTTTATGGTTTCAAGAACTTCAGGAACAGGTATGAAATATTTTATTGTTGAATATCTTGATGGAGGAGAGTGGAAGCCTGCTTTGCCTGCAAAGACAAAAGAGGTCAATGGCGAACAGGTCACATATAATGTAGAACATGACGATACGAAGAATTTCAATATTGATTTCACCTATGAAGTAGCGGCTGCTACCACTGAAGTTCAGATCAGACTCAGGTGCGTGGCAAATGCCCAGGCTAAGAGCGGAGCTGCTTTGACTGCTCCAAACGGAGGAACACACCGTCTCAAGGGAGAAGACCTGAGCCCTTATATTGAGGCGATTCTTTAATGGTTCCTATCAATTTGATGAATTGATGATATTGGAGGGCGGCCCGTAGGTCAATGACTGAAAGGTCGCCCTAGTTGTTTTGGTTTTACTGTAATTTAAGTTTTATTATTGTCAAAACGAAACTTTTTATAGTTAAGTGGCTTTTGAATCGAAATAATTCGTACATTGCGAAACTTTTTATACAATATAATTCTACCATATTATGAACAGATATTTTATATTGGGCACTTTGCTTTCCCTGTCAGTGGTTTTTGCAGAAGCCAGAGAGGTGACAGGATCTGTAAAATGCGGCAAGGAAAAAATTGAAGGAGCAGTAGTGACTGACGGAAAAAATTTTGCAGTCACATCTAAAAGTGGAAAATTCAGGATGGATATTTCCGATGATGCAGATTTCGTTTATGTCATTACTCCCGGCGGATATACCGTTCCGTTTGAATCCGGTTCGCCAGCATATTTTTTCAGAGCAGCTGATCGTAACAAGTTTGATTTTCAGCTGGTAAGGACGTCTGACTCTAAAGATTACACTTTGGTGGCAATAGCTGATCCGCAGACTCAGCATGAGAAGCATTTTGATAAATTTCTCAAAACAGGTTATCCTGATTTGTGTGAAACAGTGGATTCTTATAAGGGAAAATCTCCGGTAGTCGGACTGGCACTTGGAGATATTTGCTGGGATTCCATGCATATACTTCCTACGTATAAGGAGGCCATATCAAAGACAGGTGTGCCTTTCTATGCGGTGATTGGAAATCATGACCATCAGAAAGATTTGCAGGGAGACCATAATACTTCGTCAGCTTTCAGGGATATTTTCGGACCTGAGAATTATGCTTTTGGAATTGGAGATGATTATGTGATAGTACTTGACAATATCATTTATGACACCCAGAAGAAATATGTTGAAGGATATTCAGAGGATGTTCTGGCATGGGTAAAAGGTCTTCTTGAGTATATCCCTTCAGATTCGCATATCTATATTGCGCAGCATGCTCCTTTCATATATTGGTTCAAGGATTATTCCTATGCCTTCAACGGGGAAAAACTTCTGGAAATGCTTGATGGACGCAATGTAACATTCCTTTCAGGGCATACCCACATAAACAACAATCTGGACATAGCTCCCGGAATCAGATGAATGTGGCTGCGATTTGCGGGACATGGTGGGTTACGGATCATTGTAGCGATGGGACGCCTGCCGGATATAAGGTGATAGAGAAACGCGACGGGAAAATATCGTCATATTATAAGACTGTAGGTCACGACAGAGATTTCCAGGTAGAGGTTTTCAAACCGGGAGAATCCAGACTTCATCCGAACGGAGTAGTTGCAAATGTCTGGGATTACGATTCATCCTGGACAGTAGAGTGGTTCCAGGATGGCAGACCTATGGGTGTAATGAAGCAGGTTTTGGATTATTCTCCTTATTTTGCCAGAGAAATCAAGGCCCGCTATCTTGACAGGGGAAAGAAAATTCCAGGCTATAAGAATCCTCGCCCTAATGTACATTATTTCCTTGCAGAGCCTGACCAGTATGCGAAGACTGTGACTGTGTCAGTAAAGGCACCCGACGGAAGGTCTTGGAAATATGATGTCGATATGGGCAGCTATATAGATCTCCAGGCTCACAGAGGCGGAGCAGGACTAATGCCTGAAAATACTGTTTCCGCGATGAAGACAGCTCTTGATTTGGGAGTAAACACTCTGGAACTTGATCTTCAGGTGAGCGGTGACGGACAGGTCGTAGTATCGCATGATGCCTATTTCCACTCACGTTATGCTACCAGACCGGACGGAACGGAGGTCAGGAAATCAGAGCCGAAGGAGTATATCTATACTATGCCTTATGATTCTGTGGCCAAATATGATACAGGCTTGAGAAAAAGCACTGTGTGGCCTGAAAAAGCCTGTCTGGCAGAACATAAGCCTCTTGCGGACGAATTGCTTGATTTTACTGAAAACTATGCGAGAGAAAATGGCCTGACAATGCCTCGTTACAATATTGAGGTCAAGTCCAGGACAGGGAAAGGTGAGGGCAAGAACTGGCCTGAATACCATGAGTTTGTAGATAAATGTATGGAGCTTTTGCTGTCAAAGAATCTTGGCGACAGGCTTGTTGTGCAGTGTTTTGATGTCAGAGCCCTCAATTATATGCATGAGAAATATCCTCAGGTAAAGCTTTCTTATCTTGTAGATAAAGACGATGTCGATTTTGAAGCATATATGTCCCTGCTGGACTTTACACCGGAATGGCTGAGTCCTCACTTCTCCACTGTGGATGAAACCCTTTGCCGGAAAGTCAGGGAAAAGGGAATGAAGATAGGCC
>CALADR010000201.1 GCA_937890845.1 uncultured Bacteroidales bacterium
TAGCCGGCTGGATGCCATTGTTGTACAGGAATCCGGATTCTCCGTGGACTCTGGATGATTCGAGACTTCCAACCTGTGATACATATTTCTCCACATATCCTTTGATGTCAGCTTTGTATTGTCCGTATTCTTCAGCTGAAAGGATGTCGTACATATAAGGCACAGTAGCGTCTGACGGAATTATGTCTATTTTGAAGCTTCTCGGTTTTATATCGCTCGAAGTTATTTCGTATGTACAAAGAGCCGGGTCATTGTCTGGCTTGCTTGTCCTGTAAGGAAACTTGTATATATCAGTAGTTGCCGCCCCGTTTGTCCATCCGAATATCAGTACCAAATATTCGGTGTCAGCAAAGCAAGGGAAGTCTGTTTTTGGAAGATCCTGCTTTCCAGGCATTGCATAGAAATCCAGCATGGCACCGTCTTCTCCGATTATGGTTTCCAGGAGTGCCTTGTTGTCCATATTTTTGTAGGCTTGTGCATTCCTTACAGTTACATAATACGGAAGTTCATTGTCGGAAGGAGTTACGCTGATATTTGCTCCGTCATATGTCATTTCACTGAATTTTACTTCGAAGTTTACGGATTCTGAAAGAGCCAGTGTCCTGAACTCTTTGCTTGGGATTTTAGTAATGACATTTCCTTTCTGGTCCACTCCTGCTGCAAATGCTACATAATCTGCATCAGGGCTTAGTTTTGTGAATTCGTATTCAGTCTTTCCTTTTGTACATAGTGTCTGGACAGCTGTCTCTGCAGAACCGAAGTTTTTTATGGCCTCTTCCATCATGTTTTTCATATATACTTTCAGGTCGGAAGAGTGATGCTCTGTGAGAATAGCTTTTTCCAGTACATCATAATAATACAAGATGTCATTGTCTGAAGGTACTACTGTCATTGATATTCCGCTTGAAGTAGGTTCTGAAAGTGATATTTCAAATGATGCCTGCGGTTCTATTTCGAGAACCGGAGTTTCTGCTTCCTCTGTACATCCTGCGAGGCTTCCAAGCAGGACAAACAGTCCTAAGTAAAACTTTTTCATACGTTTAAAATGTAAATAGAACTAATAATCAGCAATAAATATATGAATATATTTGAAATTTAATCTATTGGAGGTATAAAAATTATTCAAATTATAAAGGGGCTGACTAAAAAGTATTAGTCAAGCCCCTTTTCCTTGTTTTTCGGTTAGGTCAACCTCGACCTTGCTCCGAAATATTCAATTCTCAGAGAGTTATTCTGACTTTTGGGTTCACCCTCATTATTTTCACTTTACTTAATCATTCATGAAAAGCATTCTAATCTTTTTCTTGATCTGTTTTTCAGTTTCATCATATAGCAAGGACATAGCAGTCGGAGTAAAGCTGGATTCTGCAGAAGCGTTCATGGTGTCCGCACCTGACAAGTCATTGAAAATCATAGAATCCATAGATAGGGCATCCCTGAAATCCAGGAGACTGAAGGCACGGTTTGCCCTGCTGTATTCCATGGCATTGGACAAGAACTACATAGATATCGCAAATGACAGCATCATAGCACCGGCCATCAAATGGTACAAAAATCACGGCACAGCGGATGAAAAAATCCGGATGAACTACTACACCGGCATAACATACTATAATGCAGGAAGAATGGAAGCGGCGATGGACTGGTTCATAAATGCGGACAAGTACGCGGAACAGGCAACGGATGAAAGGCTTCTCGGCAGACTTTATAAAGCCCAGAGTCTGATTTATGCTGATAATTTCAACCACGACCTTGCTCTGGCCTGTGCAAAAAAATCCGCAGAACATTACCTGGCAGCCAAAGACATAGACAAGTATGCCGGTGTCATGGATGACGTAGCTTTATATTATAACGTTCTGAACTGCAAGGACAGTTGCGATATAGCCTTGGACAGCATCAAGCCTTACCTCGACAGTCTGCCAGAGCTTAACAGAAGCAGCTATTATGATGTCTTGATCCAGCAAAATAAATATTCCACAGAAGTTTTGGACAATATCAGCCGGTATCTGGGCACCACCTCCCCGGAATATATTTCCTGGGGAACAGTCGCAGAAGCATATCTGAGAAACGGATATGTCGACTCTGCAATGGCCGCAATGCGGCAATATAAGACATATAATGATGATTTTGAGGAAAATGCAGCCTGTCAGGTCATCATGGCCGATATATATGATTCTCTCGGACGATATGAAGAGGCGCTGGATTGCTATAAAAAATACATATCCCTGACAGACCGGCAGGACATGTATATTTTCAACCATGACATAAAGTACCTCAAGCAGGAACAAAACCATGAAATCAGGCTGTCAAGACACCAGCAAATGCTGATAATCTCTGCGCTGGTACTCATAATATTATCATTGTCTGCAACTGTTGCCATACTTTATTTCAATAGGAAAAAGGAAAAATACGAGCTTCTGTACTCCAAAGCTGTGATAGAATCCGGTATGCTTAAGAAAAAGCTCCAGTCTTCGGAGATATCAGATGCATCAAAGCATATTATCAGTGAGAGAATGGCCTTGTTGAACAAGCTGATGGCAGCATGTATTGCTGATAATAACACAGCAGATAGTTCTGCATATAAGGAAATGGAAAAACTTATAGCCGACAAATCAGCATTCATTGACTCTACCAGACTTTCCATAGCAAACCTTTGCCCCGGATTCATAACTTTCCTCGAAAACAAGACTCTTACTACTGATGAGATAAATTACTGCTGCCTCTATATCCTCGGACTCAAAGGGAAGGAAATAGGAAATTACATAGAGCTGAAAAGACACTATGTAAAGTATGCCTACCCTATCAGGAAAAAACTGGAGCTTTCAGAGAATGATGCCAACCTGGGGCCGTATCTCATAAGCCTTTTCAAAAAATTCAATAATTGAGGACTTGGTTCCCGCTAAAATACCCGTTTTTCCCGGGGCGTAAAACTCGTAGAAGGAAGTCTTGGTGAGTTATTTTGTAATACGTTGATTTATTGTGAAATAAATTAGTAAGAAGAAAACTTTTTATATCATCCGTAAAACTTTTTTTTCTGTAATTTTGATTTAAACATAACACTAAATCAGCTTTTATATGAAAAAAGTTTTATTCTTTTTACTGCTTGTTTTTGCATCAGGTATTTTGACCGTAAATGCTCAAAATAAATCGATATACTTCAATAAAGGATATCGTGCCGATATTCAAATAGGAACAGTCATTGACAATACAATGCTGTATAGTGTAACGACATCCCACGGACATTCATTCGGCAACGGTCTGTATTTGGGTGGTGGAACAGGATTATATTTCGGCAACTCAAATTTTAAAGAAAATAAGTTCAGGGTATCGATTCCGGTTTTTGCAGAAATAAAATACAGTTTTCTGAATAAATTAGCCAGTCCGTTTATTGGAGCAAAAGGAGGAGGATTCTTTGACTATACCGATTCAGGATGCGGATACATTATTAGACCGTATATAGGGGTAGATATTTGGAGATTTTCGGTCAGTGTAGGCTGGGATCATACCAGATGCACATATGGAGGTTATGATAATTCAAAAACAAGAGTTGGCAATAGCGGCATATCTATCGGACTATCATATAATTTTTAAAGTTGACTATTATGAAAAAACCTATTTTACTAATCTTACTGCTTGTCTCTATGGCAGTATATTCATCAGCCAGGGAAAAGGGAGGAAACCCGTACTACAAAACCGGTTATCTGGGTAGCGTTGGTCTTCATATCGGAGGAATTAACGCATATTTCAGTGAGTTAGGCTTCACTACCATACATGGAAAGACATTCGGAAACGGAGTGTTTCTCGGAGGTGGTATCGGTCTTGGAGTCCCGTTTGACTCTTATGACGATAACAGTTGTATGACAGTCCCTATTTTCATAGATGCAAAATACTCTGTTCTTGACAAAAGGGTATCGCCTTTCATTGAAGCGAAGATTGGTACTATGTGTATAGTTGATTCTGAGTGGGGAATGATGATATCTCCGACACTGGGTGTGGATATTGGAAGATGGTCAATAGGCATATCTTATTTATTAAGGCAAAGCTATGGATTAAAGCAAAACTGCCTGTTGCTCGGCTTTTCATGGAATTTCTAAAAAATGATATTTACCGGCTTCCTGATTATCGGGAGCCGGTTTTTTATCAATCCTCTTCTGCTCCGGGCCGCTATCACTTTCCGGGCGCATCCGTCATCTCATGTACAAAGCACATTTTCTGATTCAGATTGACTCCGCCTCCTCACCCTAAAATCAATTTTGTACCGCAGACCCCTTGTTTTCGTACCGAATGCTCTCTGCAAGCCGGTTTGTACCGCAGGAGGGGCTTTTCGGTACCGCACAAAATGTATTTGGCAAGCCGTTTGGAACCGCCTGCATGCCTTTCCCGTACAAATGGCACTTCGCTGCCCAGCCTAAAAAAACATGTATTATTCGTAACTATATCATATTCAAGGCTTTTCTTACAATTCAAAAATATTTTAGCCGCTTAATTTCCCTGTTGCCGTAAAAATAAACCGCATTCCGGATACCCCGGAGGTCTATTTTCAAACTTAAACGTTTACTTTTCGGAAAAACGGATAAGCCTTCTGAACTTTGCCGCCATAACAATTAAAAACTTTCAGCTATGGAGGCAAATGATAAGAACGGCATGAAACAGATGAAAGGGTATGCGAACCTGACGAACGACTATATGTTCAAGAGGGTTTTCGGCAGCGAGGAGTGTAAGGACATCCTGATTGCATTCCTGAACAGGATTGTGGGGAACGGAGATATTGAAGATGTGGCTTTCCTGAACACGGAATATTTGGGACCTACGGCAGAAGACAGGAGGGCGGTATTCGATATTGCCGTCAGGACAAAGTCCGGAGAGGAATATATAATCGAGATGCAGCTTGCGCAGCAGGAGTATTTCCGCGACAGGGCATTGTTTTATGCGAGCTATCCGATTCTGAACCAGGCTGCTCTTGCCAAGGAAGAGTTCAGGAAGGCGCACGGTGATGCCGGCGTATTCAGATGGAATTTCCGTCTTAAGCCTGTGAGGTTCATAGCGGTGGTGAACTTCCCGATGACGCATGATTCCGGATGGGATGAAAGCAGGTATTTTTCATCATACAAGTTCAGGGAAGATGAGAGCGGCGAGCCTCTTCACGACAAGTTGCAGTTCATATTTCTTGAACTTGCGAGATTTGACAAGAAAGAAAACGAATTGGAGGGCTATTGCGACAAATGGATGTATCTGTTCAAGAATATGTCTCATCTTCGTGAGAGGCCTAAGGTTTTTGATGAAAAGGAG
This sequence comes from uncultured Bacteroidales bacterium, assembly GCA_937890845.1. GTDB lineage: Bacteria > Bacteroidota > Bacteroidia > Bacteroidales > UBA932 > Cryptobacteroides. Next base: position 5,290 of record CALADR010000201.1, read on the forward strand.
TTCGACCGTTTGTTTGAAATGGCTGAATTGTGTAACTTCACGCCTGACGAGTATTATAATTACCAAAATTCGCAGAAGATGATTTACGATTACGAAAATACGATAGACTT
>CALADR010000202.1 GCA_937890845.1 uncultured Bacteroidales bacterium
ATATGAAAAAAGGTGTTTTGATAGTGTTGCTTTCGGCTTTAGTCGGCGGTGTTACGGCGTTTGCGGTAGTAAAGGCTTCGGAAAGTGGGAAAAAGCAAGTAGTTGTTTCTCAGGATGGCAGTTTGTACAGAACTGTCAATTTGTCACAGAGTGAGTATCCTGATTTTACTTATGCGGCGGAGTCTGCAGTTGATGCTGTAGTTTATGTCAAGGTGACCGCAGTAGATACGAGAAGGTCTGCCCCGAATTCTTTGTTTGACTTTTTCTTTGGCTATGAAGGCACTCCGGAAAGGAGAGAGAGAGGCGGAAGCGGATCCGGGGTAATAATAAGGCCGGACGGTTATATTGTTACTAATAATCATGTAGTTGACGGTGCTTCCAAAATAGAAGTTACTCTTAATAACAATAAATCATACGAGGCTACATTGATAGGTACTGATCCTGCTACGGATGTCGCTCTTCTGAAAATTGATGCGCAGGGACTTCCTGTTATACCATTCGGAGATTCTGACAAGCTGCGTCTGGGCGAGTGGGTCATTGCCATAGGCAGTCCGTATGATTTGAGATCTACTATTACTGCTGGAATTGTAAGTGCAAAAGGCCGTTCAATGCCTAATTATGACGGAGAGTTCAAAATTGAATCGTTTATACAGACAGATGCTGCCGTAAATCCTGGAAACAGTGGCGGCGCATTGGTGGACAAATCTGGAAACCTCGTGGGTGTTAATACTGCAATCATTTCACAGACAGGATCTTATGCCGGATATTCGTTTGCGATTCCGTCTAATATAGTAAAGAAGATTGCTTATGATCTTATTGATTTCGGTAGCGTAAGGCGAGCTGTTTTGGGAGTGACAATGACACCTCTTAATGATAAAATTGTTAATGAATTGAAACTTTCTTCATTTGACGGCGTATATATTACTGAGGTTTCGAAAGGAAGTGCGGCAGAAGAAGCCGGTATAAAGAAAGGTGATGTACTTGTTGCCATTGATTCGGCAAAGGTAACAAACGGTGCTTCTGTGCAGGAGGCTGTAAACAACTTCCATCCTGGAGATAAGGCTGAATTGAAGGTTATCCGTGACGGAAAAGAGAAAGTCCTGAAAGTAGTTTTCAAGGGGTCTGCAGTTGAAAACGGCGCAGTGGATGAGAATGGAGGAGTGGCTTTCTACGGCGCCAGACTTAAGGAGGCGCAGAAAGATCTGCTTGACAGACTCGGAGTAAGTCGCGGAGTGGAAATCGTGTCCGTAGGTCCTGGAAAGATAATGGATGCCGGAGTATCAGATGGTTTTGTGATACTTTATGTAAATGACCAGCCTGTAAGCAAGCCTCAAGATGTACTGGATATTGTTAAGAAGTCTAAGCGGTCAGTCTTTGTGGAGGGTGTAACTTCATATGGAAAACCGTCTTATTTCGGCTTCGGAATATAGAAGTAATTAAAATATATGAGACAGCTTAAGATTACAAAATCAATTACCAACCGAGAGAGTGCGTCACTGGATAAGTATCTGCAGGAAATCGGAAGGGAGGAACTGATTACAGTAGAGGAGGAAGTGGAACTGGCCCAGCGTATCCGTAAAGGAGACCAGGTGGCACTCGAGAAACTTACGAGAGCAAATTTGAGGTTTGTGGTTTCTGTTGCGAAACAGTATCAGAATCAGGGCTTAAGTCTTCCTGACCTTATAAACGAAGGAAATCTCGGCCTTATAAAGGCAGCTGAGAAATTTGATGAAACCAGAGGTTTCAAGTTTATATCTTATGCTGTATGGTGGATAAGACAGTCCATTCTTCAGGCTTTGGCAGAACAGTCTCGAATTGTCCGTCTTCCACTGAATCAGGTCGGTTCCTTGAACAAGATTAACAAGGCGCTGTCCAAGTTCGAACAGGAAAATGAGAGAATGCCATCAACAGACGAGCTTTCCGATATGATAGATGTCCCGAAGGACAAGATAGCAGACACTCTCAGGGTTTCAGGAAGGCACGTTTCCGTAGATGCTCCGTTCGTTGAAGGTGAGGATAACAGTCTGCTTGATGTTCTTGTCAACAATGATTCTCCGAATGCAGACAGAGGACTGGTAAATGAGTCTCTGAACAGGGAGATTGAACGAGCATTATCGACTCTGGCTACTCGAGAGAGGGAAATTGTGAAATCATTTTTCGGTATCGGATGTCAGGAAATGACTTTGGAAGAGATAGGCGAGAGATTCGGACTTACACGAGAAAGAGTCCGTCAGATTAAGGAAAAGGCAATCAGAAAGTTGAGAAGCAATTCCAGAAGCAAGCTGCTGAAAGGCTATCTAGGTTAGAAACAATAACGGAGGGTGACTCAAAAGACAATTTTCGTCACCCTCTTTTTATTATATCATACAACAACATATCGCTGTCCCATGGGGACATATTACATAACTATGGAAAATCCAGAAATATTTATAGCAAAGCAAGCTGTTGAAGCAGTAAAGGTTTTATATGGTGCCGAAGTGGAGCAGTCGGCTTTTCAGGTACAGATAACTAAAAAGGAATTCGAAGGAGACTATACTTTGGTCGTATTCCCATTGCTCAAGATATCAAAGTCATCGCCTGAGGCGACTGGCAATGCAATAGGAGAGTGGATGCAGTCAAATTGTCCTGAAGTTTCCGGCTTTAATGTTGTGAAAGGTTTCTTGAATATATCTTTCTCTACAGTGTACTGGAACGGACTTTTTGCCGTAATAGCGTCGGCAGGAGATTTTGGACAGCACGCTCCTACGGGTAAGACTGTTATGGTGGAGTTCTCGTCACCGAATACAAACAAACCTTTGCATTTAGGTCATATAAGGAACAATCTTTTAGGGTGGTCTGTTGCAAAACTGCTTGAGGCCAACGGCCATAAAGTGATGAAAGTAAATCTTGTAAATGACAGAGGGATACATATATGCAAGTCGATGCTCGCTTGGCTGAAGACGGGAAACGGGGAAACTCCTGAATCGTCAGGTAAGAAAGGTGATCATCTTGTAGGTGATTACTATGTGGCTTTCAATAATATGTATAAAGAGGAGGTAGATGCACTGGTAGCAGGCGGAATGTCCAAAGAAGAGGCGGAAAAAGAGGCTCCGAGCCTTAAGGAAGCCCAGGAAATGCTTTTCAAGTGGGAGCAGGGCGATGAAGAGGTCGTTGCGCTTTGGAAGAAGATGAACAGCTGGGTGTATGACGGTTTTGACAAGACTTATTCAGCATTAGGCATTGCTTTTGACAGAACATATTATGAGTCACAGACATATCTGTTCGGAAAGGCACTTGTACAGAAAGGGCTTGAAGCTGGTATATTTGAGAAAGAAGCAGATGGCTCTGTCTGGTGCGACCTTACTTCTGACGGACTTGACCGCAAGCTCCTTTTGCGTGGAGACGGAACGTCTGTATATATGACGCAGGATTTGGGAACAGCCGAACAGCGCTTCAGCGAGTATAGTCTTGACGAGCACATATATGTGGTCGGCAATGAGCAGAACTACCATTTTCAGGTATTGAAACTTATACTCAAGAAACTGGGATTTGACTGGGCTGACAACATATATCATTTGTCATACGGTATGGTAGAGTTGCCTCAGGGCAAGATGAAATCTCGTGAAGGGACAGTAGTGGATGCTGATGACCTAATCGAAAAGATGTATATGACTGCCAAGGAAACTTCACTTGAGTCAGGAAAACTTGCCGATATGAGTAAGGAAGAACAGGACTCGCTTTTCAATATGATAGGCCTGGGTGCACTAAAGTATTTTATCATTAAGGTAGATCCTAAGAAAACAATGCTGTTTGATCCGAAGGAGTCGATAGATTTCAATGGTAATACAGGCCCTTTTGTCCAATATACACATGCCAGGATAAAGTCTATTTTAAGAAAAGCTTCAGAGCAGAATGTTATTTATGGAGCGCAGTCCGTGCTGGAGGGAAACAGTCTTACTCAAAAAGAGATCCGTATCATAAAACTCCTTAATACTTTCCCTGCCAAGATAGGCGAGGCAGGAGATGCACACTCTCCTGCAGTGATTGCGAATTATGCCTATGAACTGGCTAAGGAATTTAATCAGTATTACCACGACACACCGATTCTTAAAGAGGAAGACAAGGCCCTTTTGGCCTTCAGGCTGGAACTTATCAGCGTGATTGCAAAAGTTCTAGTAAAGGCTATGTCTATACTCGGAATAACTCTTCCAGACAGGATGTAGCTGTGTGTTTGGAGTCAATCCTGTCTTAAACGTCATATAGAATGCAGAATATGATTTTTTTGATGTTTTTTTCAGGAAAATTGCTATGAATTCGGAAAAATGTTTTTATACTTGCACCGAAATTTAATGAGTACTGTTTACTAAACATAGAAAGGAACTAAGACATGGAAAAAAAATCAAATGTTCAGAAGAAGAGGGCGGTTGTAAGTTTTGAAAACATGTCCGAAGAGTTGGTTGCTGCATTCAATGAAAAATATCCAAAGGGTTTCAGTG
>CALADR010000203.1 GCA_937890845.1 uncultured Bacteroidales bacterium
TCGTTCTTGACAGAGAAGATGAAAAGAAAATATATGAACTGGCTTCAGCATATGAAGACGAGTCATTCATAACAGGCAGGACAATAACCAATAACCAATAACACAATGGATAAGATAACAAGTCTCTATTACAGCCACGTAAATCTTGGCGCCCTGATGCAGCCTTTCGCCGGTTACAGTATGCCTATTCAGTATACCGGTATCATTGATGAACATAACGCTGTCCGTGAGCGTGTCGGAATGTTTGATGTATCCCATATGGGTGAATTTTTTATCAGCGGTCACGATGCGGAAAAGTTTGTCAATTACATTTTTTCAAACAATGTCAGGGATATGCCTGAGGGCAATGTCCTTTATGGTATGATGTTAAACGACAATGGCGGAGTGGTGGATGACCTTCTGGTTTACAGGTTATGGAATGGAAGAGGGTTTCTTATGGTAGTCAACGCTGCAAATATAGACAATGATTTCGCTTGGGTAGAATCACATATGGACGGGTTTGACGTCAAGGCTGAAAATATGTCCGAAGCCTGGTCTGAAATTGCCTTGCAAGGTCCTGAAGCCGAGAAAACCTTGAGAGAGTTGCTGGGAATTGATATGATTGACCTCCAGTTCTATACGTATAGGGATGAACGCTGGAACGGAAGAGACCTTATTATCAGCCGTACAGGATATACCGGTGAAGATGGTTTTGAAATTTACGGAGGTCATGATGCTATATGCCGTATCTGGAAAATTTTCCTTGATGCAGGTGTGACTCCTTGCGGACTGGGCTGTCGTGATACTTTGCGCTTTGAGGCAGGTCTGCCTCTTTACGGACACGAACTTTCCGATGAAATTACGCCTTTGGAAGCCGGGCTTGGTATGTTTGTAAAGACAGACAAGGAGAATGATTTTGTAGGAAAATCCGCAATTCTCCGACAGAAGGAAGCCGGAGTTTCGCGTAAAATAGTAGGATTGGAACTTAAAGACAAATCTATACCGAGGGCAGGTTATGCAGTGACTTCTGGTGGGGAGTCTGTAGGATATGTTACCACAGGGTACAGGTCTATAAGTCTGGAAAAAAGCATATGTATGGCTATGGTTCCTAAGGAACTTTCCTCTATAGGTACTGAACTTTCTGTTCAAGTGAGGAACAAGTCATTTGCAGGAACGGTATGTAAGAATGGCTTTTATGAAGCAAAATACAAGAAATAAAAACTTCACCTTGAAAGGCAAGGTGGAATACATTATATTATAAACACATAAAAACCAATAAGATATGTCACAGACAATAAAAGGGCTGTATTACAGCGAATCACATGAGTGGGTAAAAGTGGCTGTCATAGGTATTACTGATTATGCACAGAAGGCTTTGGGAAATGTAGTATATGTGGATATGCCACAGGAAGATGACGAGGTGAGTGCTGATGCTGATTTCGGTGCTGTAGAAAGCGTAAAGGCTGCGAGCGACTTGATTTGTCCCGTATCCGGTATTGTAGTTGAGGTGAATAGTGAACTTGAGGATACTCCTTCTCTAATAAATACAGAGCCATATGATGCCTGGATTATAAAGGTAAAAATGTCAGATCCGGCAGAACTTGATGCTCTGATGGATGATGCATCTTATGCAGAGTATTGTGATAAACTTTAAATGTTGAGCTATGTCTTCTTTCCCTTATTTTCCTCATACAGAGGAGGATTTGAAGCAGATGCTTGAAAAGGCAGGGCTGGATTCGATGGATGGTCTTTATGCGGATGTTCCGGAAGAATTCATATTCAAAGGCGAGTTCAGCGTGCCTTCGGCAATGTCGGAAATGGAAGTTCTGGACTACTTCAGGCAACTTGAGGGTATGAACAGCAGACTTTCAGTTTTCTGTGGAGCCGGAGCTTATGA
>CALADR010000204.1 GCA_937890845.1 uncultured Bacteroidales bacterium
ATTTAGGCGACTGGCAGATTTTGTCAGATAGCACGATAGCGTCGAAGTAGTCGCATCCTGCTGGGGCCGCCACGATCTTGACGCAGTCATTCAGCGGCTTGTGGAACCACAGTGCGCTGATATTGTCTTCAGGTATTGAAAGAAGCAGAGGAATATTATTGTCAGAGCATACTTTTGCAAATGCCCTTGCAGTATTTCCTGCTGAAGCCACAACAAGTACCTTGTCATGATTTTCCGGCAGACGTGCGCACACTGAATATGCTTCTGTTTCCTTGAAAGAGCAGGTTTCCATTTTTGCTCCGATCTTAGGGAAGTATCCTGAGAAAGTTATATAAAGATTCTCAAGGCCAAGAAAAGAAGCCAGACCTTCACTCTTATAAGTAACAGGTGCATGAGAATGTTTCAATGTTCTTTTTATAGGCAGCCACTGAGCAAATTTATAGAATCCGTCGAGATCACTTCTGAGTGTGAATTCCTTGTTTTCATAGACAGCTCTTACCAGAGCCGGGGAGTCGTGCTCAGAATCGGCTAATGTCCATCCGGCATCTTCGAATATACGTCCAGTGGCGCAGTTCATAAGTTTGTAGGGTGTTGGTCTAAATGTCATAGTATTTATTTTACTTTATTGTCAATAATTTCAGCTATGTCTTCAACTGGAGTAGCAGAATACCTGTTGAAAGTGCTCCTGCACAAAGGGCAGGCTGTAACAATTACATCCGGAGATGCTATCGTCAGATTGTTTATAGCATTTTCAGTAAGGGCCTTTCTCTTCTCGAAGCTTAGTGTAAGACTTCCTACACTACCTCCACAGCAGATGCTTTCCTTTCTGTTTTTCTCTGCTTCGACAAGTTCTCCTGCACAGGAGAGAACTTCACGGGGTTCATCGTATATGCCGCATCCTCTTCCAAGTTCGCAAGGATCGTGGAAGACATATTTCACGTCGTCTTTCCTTACTTTGAGCCTGCCGTCTTTAATCAGCCTGTCAATATACTCTGTATGATGTATTATCTCGATTCCTTCCAGATCATATTTCTCTTTGAAAATCTTATAGCATATCGGACAGGTCAGAAGCAGTGTAGTCGCGCCGGATGCCCTGATGATTTCCGTGTTCTTTTCTACCATCTGTCTGGCCTGATCGAACCTGCCCGCCATCCACATAGGACGCCCACAGCAGATACCTCCGTCCTTATCCATCAATTCATAATCGACGCCGGCTTTCCTGAGAAGTGACTCCATTGACTTTCTGATAGCAGGAGTAAGTGCTGTCATACATCCTGCATAATAAAGCACTTTGCCTTCGCTGCGGACAGAAAGAGCAGAAGTATCTATGCCTGAATAATTCTGGCTGATATTGTATTTCCTTATCGAGCGCTGGGCGATTCTCAGTTTGTCTCCTTCTACTCCTACAGGGCAGATAGACGTACATTTTCCGCAAAGCAGACACTTGTCACTGATTTCCTCGATACGTTTTTCATTGTATCTCCTGAGCTGGCGGTTCAGATATACGGTGGTATCCTTTATATTAGCTTTCTGCACTCCCATCGGGCAGGCATCAATACACAGACCACAGCTTGGGCATGACCATACCTGGGCTTTTGCAAAGCCTTTTCTGGCATTCTTGATTTTTATTCCTGCATTCCTGAGAGGAATAAGCAAAATTTCCGTAGGTATGTGCATATAGCGCGTAAACGGAAGTACAAAGAAGAATATGCCAAGTGCGCAGGAATATGCCCACCAGGAAGGAAGCATATTGGCATGGTCGCTCAAAAACGATGTAAATACGTAGTTAAGTGATTTCGTAAGGAATGACCCTCCGCTTATGTCAGCTGTAAATCCCTCTGCCAGAAGTCTTAACGGAAAAATTGACCAAAGGGAGTACATCGCCACAAGATCCAGGAAACTCGGGTTTGTAGTCCTTCTCATTCCAAACATCCTTGACCTTATTCTTTTTACGATTGCCAGGAATATTCCGCTCAGTACCACTAAAAGGAAGAAGTCCATAAGGAAGAACAGTACGGCTCCTTTCATTGTAGTTTCCGTTTCAGCAACGAAATATCTGAAGAATATAGGATAATAGAAAAGTTTTGCCCTGTGCGGGGTGTAGAGGAATACCTCGATATGTCCGATCACAATCAGCATAAACCATCCGAATGCAATGCTGGAGTGCATATACCCCAGCATTGCATTTCTTTTCCATATTTTGATATGCAGAAGACAGTCGCAGAATATGTCCTTGATGTTCTTCAGCATTGTTTTCGGTGTCACCAGAGATATGAAGAAGCGCTTACGGTCTTCTTTAGGGAGCTGGACAATTATCCTTATCAGTCCTATAAGGCAATATATCAGGATAAATGCCATTCCCAGCATGAATGGCAGCACAAAATCATTGTATCCGGTAAGAAATCTTTCTCTCACGTCAGTCTTCTTTATATATTTTGCAAATGCTCAGTATAAGATGGCGGGTGTTTATGCCTCTGGGGCATACCATATTGCATTTTCCGCACAGCATACAGCCCTTGATTGCCGCAATGGCTTCTTTTTCTTTTCCCCTCTGAAGGTCGTGAAGTACTTTCCTTACACTCATTCCCGTGAATTTTCCTGCCGGACAAGTAGCACTGCATGAACCGCAGGACATGCATTTGTATGCATCCGGCTCCAGTTCGTGAAGCTTCTCGAAAAGAGTCAGATCCACCTTGTCCAGGTTGATGGCAGAGCTGGGGGAAATATTGAAACCGAATATGTTGTTCATCACTTCTGTCTGTTAAGATATTTGTGGATTTCCAGAACTGCAGACCTTGCTTCTCCAAGTGTCTCAGGGACAGTCTTAGGGCCTGTACAAGCTCCCGCATAGTATATACCGTCTTTAGGAGACGAGATGATATCGGTGACATTGTCTTTGCTCTTGAAGAGCCCGTCTGTATCAGTGAGTAGGGAAGCCATGCTTGCAAGTGCAGTATTTTTCTGGTTGCAGACCATGCCTGACATAAGGACGAGAAGGTCAAGAGTAACTTTTACAGGCTTGCCTGCAAGTGTGTCTTCTGCCTTTATTATCACTTTACCGTCGATGTTCTCACTTACTTCGGAAACTCTTCCTCTGATAAACCTGACACCGTAGTCACGCTGGGCTGAAATATAGAAGTCCTCATATTTTTTACCGAACATCCTCAGGTCCATATAAAAACAATAAACCATGGCCTCAGGGAATTTCTGTTTCATCTCTATGGCCTGCTTTATTGCTGTAATGCAGCATACTTTTGAGCATTGAGGATTTTTCGCCTTTTCGTCACGGGAGCCTACACAGTGAACAAAACCGATGGCATTCATTTCCTTCCCTTCGATTCTTTCATCTTTACCTGTGTTAAACCAATGCTCGAGGTCACGGTTGGTAATTACTTGATTGTAAATACCATATCCATATTCTTCTTTCTTGCTGGCGTCAAATACTGAGAAGCCTGTAGTGAAAAGAACCACTTTGGCTATCACAGATACTCCATTGGAAAGCATTATGTTGTAGCTGTCCTTTAGCCTGTTTATGAATGATATTTCCGTATTAAGGAAGATATTTGCACCGCTTGCGGCGTCTGTAAGACTATCAATTATTTCCGATGCCGGTGTCATATCCGGGAAGAGCTTGTGCCACTGTGCTACATGTCCTCCGAGTCTGCCTTCCTTTTCTACTATGATGGGCCTGTATCCGAGACTGAGCAACTGTCTGGCTGCTTCAAGTCCGGCAATTCCGCCGCCTACTATGACTATGTTGTCTTTCATTTGTTTTATCCGTTTTTGTGCAGATATGTATTATCAGCAGCATTTCAATACTCCTGGAAGTTCAGGCCTGAGTATATCCTTTTTGTTCAGGCCCTTATATTTGTCTTCCGGATTATATTCAATGCCTATTTTGTCAAGGAGAGGTTCTACTGCTACCTGGTGCAACTGTAGTCCTAGATCCCAAGGGTCGTATCCGAGGACAAGTCCTGCCACTTCTTCGTAAGTAAATACAGGTATTCCGTAACCGTTTTCTCCGTAAGTCTTTCCCTCCATCTCTGCTATGACATACTGCCATCTGTCCAGAAAGTACGGACAGCCGGGGCAGTTGGTGATGATCATATCAGGATGATAAGGTTCCATCGACTCGAATTTCTTGTGTGTGTTGGATATAGAATAACCTCTGTTGGCCTTGACATGGTATTGTCTGAAGCCATATCCGCAGCAATGCCTTCTTTCAGGGTAATCTACAACGCTGCCACCCCAGGACTCAATCATTCCGCAGAGTACATATGGGTATTCTGCACCGCCTACGCCCTTTGAAGGAAACATTTTAGAGTAGTGGCATCCTATATGCTCCACGACTTTAAGCGGTTCGCCTGTTTCTTTGTTTACAAGACGGAATTTGGCTCTTGCCGCAATTTCATTTCTGTATTTGTATATAAGGTCACTTGCATGTGCAAGGTATTTCGGCTTCTTGAATTCTCTCCTGCAGGCTTTCCAGAGGTTTTCTCTGATTCTTGCCTCAAGCTCCGGGAATTCGT
>CALADR010000205.1 GCA_937890845.1 uncultured Bacteroidales bacterium
CAGTGACAGTGGCCTGCACAGAAGAAAAAAGCACTCCGGAAATCACTGTCACTACTTTTCCTGCTACGGAAATAACAAATGCTTCGGCAATGACAGGGGGACGCATTTCCCCTGACGAAACATACGATATAACCTCTAGCGGAATCGTATGGGGATTGCAGCCGTCACCTGATATTGAAACTGGCAACAACACAGAAAGTATTGTATCAGGAAATCTGTTTTCTGTCGTGCTGGAGGGGTTGTCAAAAAATACGAAGTATTACTGCAGAGCATATTTCTATGCAGACGGCCAGCTCCGCTATGGAAATGAAATCTCATTCAGGACACTCGCGGATGACGGATTCCCTACTGTCATGACTCTTGGAGTTTCTGACATAACAGAAAATTCCGCGGTTGCCGAAGGTGAACTTGTATCCGACAACGGAAAAAAATTGCTTGACAAAGGCTTTGTATGGAGTACCGAAAAGGATCCTACATTGGAAAACGGTAAATCAGTAAGCGCAGGTCGCGGAAACGGCAAATATTCATCTTCAATAACAGGGCTTGAAAGCAAAAAAGAATATTACATCAGAGCTTACGCTACAAATACATCCGGAACTTCATACGGAGAATCCATATCGTTTACCACCGGTATCGATCCCGTCATAACTTTCAATATAAAGGGCTCCATATTCAAAATGATATATGTCAAAGGAGGCACATTCAGAATGGGAGCTACTGAGGAACAAGGAGAAGACGGCCAGGATTATGAAAAACCCGTTCATAACGTAACACTGAAAGACTACTACATCTGCATGACAGAAGTAACCGGAGAGCTTTGGGAACTTGTCACCAACGGAAAACTTCCTTCCTTAGAAGATGATCCGACATGGATTTACAGACAATACAAGCCTGCCACCCTGCATGACTGGTATGCATGCGAAGAGTTTGCAAAAAAAGTAAGCGAAATCACCGGTAAGAAATTCAGGCTTCCTACAGAAGCAGAATGGGAATATGCAGCAAGAGGGGGCCACAGAAGCCGCGGATACAAATATTCCGGTAGCAACAACTTCGATGAAGTCGGCTGGTCATACGACAACCCTGTCGAAGGATCAGAAGCATCACTCATGCTCATTGCTATGAAAAAGCCTAACGAACTGGGTATATACGACATGAGCGGTAACGCAATGGAATGGTGCTCCGACTGGTACGAACTTTACAGTGAGGAGAATCAGGAAAACCCTACAGGACCTGAAACAGGTTCAAGCAAAGTACTGCGCGGAGGATCCTTCATGCAGAATACGCACAGATGCAGAGTCGCCCACAGAGGCTACGGACGACCTGACAATCCTATGTCGTTTACAGGTATGAGACTGGTAATGGAACTTTAAAATGAGTCGAGTTTCAGCTCGCGGAAAAACCTGGAAAAGTTATTAACAATCAATTATGTTGTCAACACCACTTTTTGCCGGTATCGGCAAAAGTGGTGTTGACATAAATACATACAGTGGCTAATCACATTCAGACAGGATTGACTCTGCCAAAGGTATCGAATCAGGCTTTCCGACATCCGCAAGTCGCAGCGAATCTGCACAAACACCGTAAATAGGGTATCTGTCAGCTGCTTTAAGATAAAAATCCATTATAGGAAATCTTTCCCCGAATCCCTCTTTTTCAAAAACTGGAAATACTTTATTTGAAATAATATGAATTCCTGAAAAAGCCAGTTTTCTACATGATTCCGGATTCAAATCCCGGAAAGGAGAACGCACTTCACCAGTCGAGACATTTGTCCAACCTACAAGTCGCATATCATTATCAAAAAGAAGATATCTTGATGTTTCCCTTTTACTCACAAGCAATGTGGCCAATGCCCCTGGCTTCACTGATGACTGGAACCACCCTATATCAAGATCTGAAATGATATCCGCATTATGAACAAGGAAAGAGCCGCATTCCGCATCTGAAGCTGTTTCTGATGCGGAATCAGAACAAAGATATTTACCGGCATGCCTTATGCCACCACCTGTTTCCCGAAGCAAATCCCTCTCATCAGAAAAAGAGACATTAATGCCAAAAGAGGACTCTGCTGCAACATAATCCTCTATCATTGAGGCAAAATGATGCACATTTATAACGACATCTGATATCCCGGACCTCTTCAGTTTATCAATAACATGCCTAAGCAGCGGCTTGCCGCAAACAGGAACCAAAGCCTTTGGCATTGTATCTGTATACGGTTTCATACGCGTTCCCAAACCAGCTGCAAATATCATTGCTTTCATAAGACACCTAATTTAAAAACTCATCTATCCCCTGCTCTCTATGAATAAGATGCACCTTGACTCCAGAACTAGAGGAAAGACGTCTTGCAACACTCTCAGCACAATATACAGAACGGTGCTGACCGCCCGTACATCCGAAATTAATCATAAGGCTTGTAAAGCCTCGTGAAACAAATCTGCTCACATGCGCATCGACAAGAGCATACACATTCTCCAGGAATGATAAAATCTCTCCATCCTCCTCAAGAAAGGATTTCACCGGTTCATCCCTACCTGTAAGAGACTTATACTGATCATATTTTCCCGGGTTATGGATAGAACGGCAGTCAAAAACATAGCCTCCTCCATTACCCGAAGAGTCCTCTGGAATACCTTTCTTATAAGAAAAACTGGTGACTGTGACTGTCAGAGGATTGCCACATTCCGGAGAACCGCCGCCAACATGTTCCTGCTGACAAGAATGCGCTCCTTTTAATTTACCATCGTCATACATGGCAACTATCTTTTCAAGCACCTGATTCAGATATGGGAAGCGAAAATCCCTGGAGAGAAGAATCTCCCTTATGTTTTCCACTACTGGAGGGATACTTTTAAGAAAGTGCTCCTTCTTTTCATAATATCCCCTGAAACCATAAGCACCGAGCACCTGAAGAGTCCTGGCCAATACAAACAGCTGCAGTTTTCCAAGAAAAAAGTCCCTGTCCACCTTCCTGTATTCTGACAAGGCGGCAATATACGCAGAAATCATCTCTCTTTTCAAAGGCTCGGGATAACGCGCCCTTGCCTGCCATACAAATGACGCAAGATCATAATAGACAGGACCTTTCATTCCGCCTTGAAAATCTATATAATATGGCTTTCCATCTTTTACCATCACATTCCTTGACTGGAAATCCCTGTAAAGGAACGTATCCTGGTCCTCCTCTGCTACCGCATCCGCAAGTGTCTCAAAATCAATCTGGAGAAGATGTTCGTCAAAATCCACAGATGCTGCCTTAAGAAAACAGTACTTGAAATACTGACAGTCAAACATAACTTTCTCCCGTCCGAATCCGGTCCTGGATTCCAGCAGGCCAAGTGCATCAATCCCTTCGAACTGTATCTTGGGAAGTCCGGAAACAGCGGCAATAAGCATATTCTTTTCAGACTCACTGTAGTTTCCAGATTTCCTGCCTCCGCTGACATAATCAAATAGAAGAGTATCTCCCAAGTCTTCCTGGATATAAGCCATACCGTCAGCGCTGACACGATATACTTCAGGAATAGAAATCCCTTTGGAGAGGAAATACTTGCTGAGAGTTATAAAATCATTGTTTTCACTGCTGTCAGTTCCAAGCACACCTATATATGAATGTCCTGAATGAGCCATCCTGTAATAACGTCTGTTGCTGCCTGAAAATGGAAGTGCCTCTACCGATTCCGGACCAGATCCGGTCAAGTCCGAAAACAATAAGTTCAATACGTCTATATTTGCCATACCGCAATCATAATCTGTTGAAATTATTCCCAAAATTAACTCTAATATTTTCAATTCAAAACACGAAAATGGTTTTGGACATGCTACTCATACCTTTTTGTAAAAAAGTTTTATAACTTTGTACAATATTTTTTATCAAAGCTATGCTCAATAACGCCTATTGCTCAGACAAGTACCAATATACAATGGGAAAGTCTTTCTATGACAGCGGAATGAAAGACCAGACCGCAATTTTCAACCTCTTTTACCGCAGGGCTCCGGAAAACAACAACTGGGCCGTTGTAAGCGGAGTGGATGAAGTGATTGAAATGGTGGAAAATCTGGGAAACATGCAGGCGGATTTCTTTGAAAAGTTCCTTCCCGGTCCTGAATATGCCGAATTCAGAGGATACCTTTCCGCTATGAAATTCACCGGAAACATATATGCGATGAGAGAAGGTGAAATAGCATTCCCATCCCAGCCTATAATAATAGTAGAAGCACCGCTAATAGAAGCTCAAGTCCTTGAGACTCCTATGCTTTGCATAATGAACCATCAGATGGCTGTCGCTACTAAGGCTTCAAGGGTATGCAGGGCGACAAACAGGCCTGTAAGCGAATTCGGCTCAAGAAGGGCACACGGACCATGGGCTGCTACATACGGGGCCAAGGCTGCGATTATTGCAGGTTGCAGCAATACTTCAAATATCCTTACAGGAGTAATGTTCGGATGCGGCTCCACAGGAACAATGGCTCACAGCTATGTGACTTCCTTCGGATGCTCTGTAGAAGGAGAGCACAAATCTTTTGACACTTACATCAAAACCCATAAAGGAGAGCCGCTGATTCTTCTTATAGACACATATGACTCTCTAAAATGCGGAATTCTGAATGCCATGAGGGCATACCGCGAAAACGGTATCGATGACAATTATCCTCAAGGATACGGTATCAGACTTGACAGCGGCGACCTGGCTTATCTTTCTTGCGAATGCAGAAATATTCTGGATAACAACGGATTCAGAAAGTGCAAGATATTCGCGACCAACTCCCTTGATGAATATATCATAACCGACCTTGAGCGACAGGGGGCCTGCATAGATTCTTACGGAGTAGGTGATGCCATAGCTACAAGCAAGGCAAACCCTTGTTTCGGAAATGTATACAAACTCGTACAGATTGACGGACAGGCAGTACTCAAACGGTCAGAAGACAAGGCAAAACTGATAAATCCGGGATTCCAGATTACATACCGGATAACACGGAAAGATCCTGCAAAAGAAGAAATATTCAAAGCGGACGTGACATGTCTGCGCGGAGATGAACTTACTTCAAAAATAGAAAACGGTGAGACATTCACTATTTTTGACGAAGATGACAGATATAAATTCAAGACATTCGAAGCAGGGGCATACGAAGCTAAGCCTCTTCAGAATCTTGTAATGTCAGAAGGTAAAAGATGCGTACCTGTACACAGCCTTATGGAAAAAAAGGCTTATTACGAAGAGATTCTCTCCAAATTCAGCCCAAGCGAAAGGAGACTGATAAACCCGCATTACTATAAGGTAGATATTTCTGACTCGCTCTATGACTTGAAAATGAATATAATAAACAGACTTGTGTCAGAAATCAACAACTTCAACCTGTAACGAAATGAAAGATTCAGCACTTGTGATAGTAGATATGCTGTATGACTTTATTGACGGTTCCCTTGCATGCCTTAATGCAGACAAGGCCGTTGAAAACACCGCAGCATTCATAGATAAAATGACCGACGGGCAAAACGGCGATGAAAGTGAAATACTGGACACATATCCTATTCTTTTCATCTGCGACCACCATCCTGCAGACCACTGCTCATTCAAAGAAAACGGAGGGATATGGCCTGTACATTGTGTAGCCGGAACCAAAGGAGGGGATGTCCACGAAACTCTAAAGCCTTACATGAGAGAAGAACTGACATTCTATAAAGGCACTGACAGCAGTAAGGAACAGTATTCCGGATTCGAAGGTAAAAATACTGCAGGTCAGTCTCTGGAGGAAATTCTGGAACTGCTCGACATAAAAAATGTATATGTAACAGGAATTGCTACTGAATTCTGCGTCAGATCGACATGTGAAGATTTGAAGAAGGCCGGATTCAACGTCACAGTTCTGTCTGATGCCCTTGCATATGTGGACAAACAAGGACACTCGGACACTCTGAGCAGTATGAAAGGAGAAGGTTTTACAATTTTGTAGTTAGAAATAAAATTTTTACCTTTGCGGGTTCGTATGAAGAACCTGTTTAAAAAAATATGGATTCCTGCAATACTTGTCGGGGTAGCGGCGATACAGTCATTCGGCATCGATGCAGCCCGCGCAGTCAAAATGTCAAGGATAACGGATTCCCTTGGACATATAACTGCAAGCGACAGTTCAACAATAATCGAATCCATTGATTCTGAAGCCATTCCGACTTCAGATACACTTCTTTATATACCATCCAATCCTGGAATGGCAGCCGGAATCAAAAGTCTTTTTTCTGCTGTTGATTCTGTCCGTAACCTCACGGCAAGAGATACCATAATAGTACCTGATTCATTGAGACACACTGATTCTGTACGGTACAGATATTACGTAGAGCTTATAGACACGAGGACCCGCAGACAAACCAGAGATTCTCTGATTGCAGCAGGCGACTCCATTCAGTTGAGCGCCCTTGACTCAATATTTTTCAAAGACTCTACAGAAAAGGCTTACAGAGACTCTCTTATATGGTTCAACGGCCTGCCGCGTAAAGAACAGAAAAAGGTAAAGACGCTGCAGGAACTGCCTGCTATGATGGCGAAAATGAACCAGAAACTGGCAAGAAGGGACAGTATAATAAATGCGAAGGACAGCATCACCGCAGCAACTCCGAGGATTCTTGAAACTTATGCCGTTCCTGACTCCATGCAGTACAAGAGAATTATAACATGGACTCATGAGAGATACTTCAGCAATCTGGAACTCTATGAGATGGATACATATAATTACCACTACTATGACTATCCTTTCTACAAGAAGGATGTAAATGTATCCTATCTCGGTGTAATCGGATCTCCTGTCCAGACTTATGACTTTTTCAAAAGAGATGAGGAAGAGAATGCTATATTCTATACCCCATATACATCTTATTCATACTCCCCAGAAACTCTTCCGATGTTCAACACAAAGACCCCATACACAGAGCTTGCATACTGGGGTACACTATTCGCCAACAAGGAAAAAGAGGAATCAGACATAAAGATACTTACGACACAGAATATACTTCCTGAACTGAATGTCACTCTGGAGTATCACAGATTCGGAGGAAACGGAATGCTGAAGCGTGAGGATGTTGACAATAGAAGTTTTATCGTATCTACAAACTATCTTGGCAAACGCTACCTAATGCATGCCGGATATATCTACAACAAAGTCAAAAAGAGCGAAAACGGAGGCATTGCGGATAACTTCTGGATAAGGGATACCACTGTGGATGCCCGAGAAATAGACATAAATCTTCCTAATGCTTCAAATACTATAAAGAAGAACACGATATTCCTGGACCAGAGTTACAGGATTCCTTTCTCTTTCATCAATAAAATAGGCAAGAAAAAGGAAATGAGGGCAGAAGCTGCACGGAGAGACAGCATAATGACATCGGGAGACAGCTCTGCAATTAAAGCATATCTTGCAGAAGAGGAAGAGTTTGCCATGGCTTCTGAAGATTCTCAGCCTGCAGACAGCATTCAGACAAACATAACGACAGCATTTGTCGGACACAGTTCAGAATACTCTGTATTTACAAAAAAATACACTGACGAAATAGGTACAGGTGAGGACGGAAAATTCGGAAGAG
>CALADR010000206.1 GCA_937890845.1 uncultured Bacteroidales bacterium
TCACGCTCTATGGAATTCAAGTTAGGGGGAGTACGTCCTGAGTTGTTGGTATTGCCTCTGTCCATAAGAGAAGTCCGGCCCCAGAGACACTCTGACCGCAAATTATAATCATAAAAGTCAGGAAGTCCCAAAGCATGCCCCATCTCGTGACAAAATGTTCCTATACCGGCAATAGGATCATCATCCCTGCCGTCAGTAGCGCGCTCTGAAGTGCAGGCAAAGCCGCTTATCCTGATACCGTCCGGACGCCATGACTCTGAGTGTCCCTGATCAACAAAACCGAACTTGGACCAGATATGGTCCGATCCCGCACCAGCAGCCTCATCTCCACCGGCATAAATGATAAGAAGATAGTCAAGGACTCCGTCCCTGTCATAATCATATTTTGAAAAATCGACTTTTATGTCCGCAAGCCGGCAAGCCTCAAAGGCCATCTTGCCTACTCTGATATCCGACCCTGCTTCCGAAACATTCTGGTTTCTTCCATAATAACCTACAGGCTTGTCAAGAGTCACAATATCAGCAAGATCAAAGACAAATGTACATTTGCCGGAAAACTGCTCATCGAAATAATCTTTGACACTGCCCTCCGCACCGTTTACAGAATAACCTTTCTGGTTAAGGAAAAGTTCAAAATCTGATTTAGTATATTTGAACTTCAAATCACTGAACTCTACCAGAAGTACAGGAACGTGTATTTCATCCGAGTAGGAATCAAGAAATGCCGCACTGGAAATATGCTCTTTAAACGTCTCTTTACTGATTCCTGCCTGATACTCTGCGCTTCTGCTTCTGAAAGCCATATCTGCCAGAGTCTCATAAGGAATTGCACCCGACAACGACAGCAGCGACTGACCCTGCTCCCCTACCTTGCAGCCAGTACTGACCAAAGTTCCCGAAGATTCATAAAACCCATAATAATAGAAACCGTCTTCTTCCTGTATAAGAGGTTTGCCATCAAGAGACTGAAGGACTTTAAGGAATTCATCTCCGGAAAGTCTTGCACTGAATCTGTAACCGTCAGGCTGTACAAGGACTATCTCCGTTCTGCGGACCGGACTTGCACAGGCTTTCTCCAAAGAAGACACAGACAGGACGGCACTCAAAACGAGTACAGTAAATACTGGTACAAAATATTTTTCCATTAAAAACGACATTCTGCCGGCAATTACTATAATGGAGACAATAATTTCCTATTTTTGCTTCAATTCGGGAAATTGCACATTATTTGCAATAGAGTCTTCCTCGTACTACAATTTAAACTGCATATTTAGTGATTTTTTATGAGACGAACAATTATAGATTCATTTGCCACCTTTCTCCTGCTACCATTTTCACTATCGTTATCCGCTCAAGATCAGACTGTTGAACTCTTGAATAAGTACGGTACTTTCGACTCCTGGTCATACCGGGCTGTCAAGGAGTCCGGTATCATCGGAGGCGACACCAAATATCTCTGCGAATTCTACGGAGACAGAGACACAGTCTTCACTCAGGAGCCGTACAGTGCTCCTGAAGGGTACCTCTGGAGGACCAACAATGTCATGGCTGTAGTAGCCGGTATCACTAAAGTAAGCACTACGGTATTCCCGGAGAAAAGGAATGATGGCTACTGCGCCCGCATTGAAACAAGAACGGCAAAGGTAAAGGCCATAGGTATAATAAATCTTGAAGTAACCTGCCAGGGGGCATTGATAACAGGAGCCCTCAACGAACCTATCCGCGATACCAAAAACCCTACGGCCAAAGTAATCTACGGTCTTCCATTTACAGGGCGTCCGCGCGCACTGCGCTTTGATTACAAGGCAGATGTAGGACACGAAGTCATAAAAGGTACCGGGTTTGCAAAATTAAAGGGAATGGGCTATCCCGACTACCCTGAAATCGCCATACTTCTTCAGAAAAGATGGGAAGACAACGATGGGCAGATACATGCACAGAGAGTCGGCACGGGAGTAATGAGGATAACTGAAAATGCCCCCGAATGGATAAACGGGTACCGCCTGAGGGTACATTATGGAGACATAACATCACAGCCTTTCTATGAAGACTATATGGGACTCAACAACGACCCTGAAAAAGCGTTCCATGCCATAAACAGCCAAGGCAAGGACGTAACTGTTATAGAAGACGGTTGGGCGCATCCAATGGATACACCCAACACACTTATAATAAAATTCCTGTCAAGCTGCGGAATCCCCTTCTACGGAGGTGTAGGCAATACTCTTTGGATTGACAACGTAACCCTGGAAATGCCTTGATTCCATCCTGGACTCCACTACCAGACAAAGTCAAATCTTATATCGCGAGGAATATTCTTGCCGTTCACATGCGCTATATCTGCAGCCAAAGGCTCGCCTACAGTCGCATTCTTTGAACTGTACTCCTTGGCAAACTGGTAATTACCTGTAGCCTGGGTAGTAAGAATAAGTTCCGCCCATGCATTGATTACTTCAGGTGCCTTCTCGTAGTCAATATGATAGAGACCTGACTTGTTTCGTGTAAATGCTCCGTTGTCCTTCATGAAGTTGTAGCACATCATATTGGCCTTTCCGTGTGAAGATGCCGCACCGAAACGTACTGAACGGACAAGTCCGGCAATGAAGGTAGTTATTGCGTCTTCCTTGGTAATCAGAGGAATCTCCTTCATATCTATAAGTTTACAAACCATAAACAGTCCGAGGATATCAGCCTTTGCCTCTTCCCATGTGGTCTTCTCATCTTTAAGTGCGCTGTCAACAGATCCGAGTCCGTTTACAGTCTCCTTTACACCAAGGCCATGTGCCACCTCATGGAAAGTAACATTCCAGAAGAAGGCTTCAGAGCGAAGATGTTTACGCTGCGAAGGCTCTATCAAAACTTTGCCAATAGGAAGAAGTATCTTGCTGAACTTTGCGGTTATACTATTGTACAGTTGGAGACGTCTCGTTCCCTTGACTGCCTGTACCCTGTCGTCATTAGGCAGGTTGATGGCTATGGTCTTGCTGCCGGCATTGCAGTCTCCGGCATAATATACAGCATCATATACATTAAGGTCGGAAGATGTTCCTGGGACAAAAGTCTTGTATTCTTCCGGGCAAGGCAGTATTTTCTGCAGATCAGGCAACATGGATACATACTTGGCAAGATCACGGCTGCGCTCCTCGTCTTTCAGAAGAATAAAGCACTCATACGAAGTCTTGATTTCATTAAGTTTGTCATCATAGTTTTCTATAGGCCCTATGACTATATCTATATTACTGTCTTTCATATCCATCCAAGCCAGGTCACTCTCATAGTACTCGTCTGTCCTGAATGCTTCGACTCTTTTTTTCAGATAATTTTTAAGACCCGGATTCTCAGTAATGCCTGCAGCTTCTTCAAGATAAAGACATATCTTATCAAGAGAGGCCTTGTACTCGTCTCTGTACCATACTGTTTTCAGAGAACCGTCAGCATTCCTTCTCAATACGGTATAAGGACTGTTCTTTGCAGGATCATCATAAGCATCAAACTCTGCCTTGGTAATGTCAGCAGGATAATAGCAGGCTCCTGCAGGTTTTTCTCCGTATCCTGAAACGAAAGGAGAATTGTTGTCCAGTCTGTCCCACGGGCCATAGTTTATTTTTGCGAAGTCTTTTTCAGCCTGAGAGGACAATGCATCCATAGCTGTCTTGTCTCCGAATGTCTGCTGCCAGAACAAGTCATCGATGACTACTGCCGCAGACCTGAACAGGTTGAGAACCTGCCTGTCCTTATCGGAAAGATTGTCCATCAGCGGTGAACTTATATTTACTACCGCATATTCATCCACTTTGGTCTGCAGTTCTGATTTTCCTTTGTCAGAACAAGATACTGTCATAGCGGCAACCAGTGCAGCCGCTGTGCAGAGATTTGTTTTTTTCATCATAAAAGTGCTATGATTATTAGAAGCTGTTTAAATTTTTATCATCATAAAAAAAACGAAGACTGCCTCTTCCCAGCTGATTACAACGGTGAAGTGACAGTCTTTTCATATTCATATTCAGACATAAAAGTCCGGAACTGTCCGGTAACTTTTAGAATGAAAGTGCGATTCCGATAAAGTCTTCAGCCTTGAGAGCAGCACCTCCGATAAGACCTCCGTCAATATCAGGACAGGCAAAAAGCTCCTTTGCATTTGAAGGCTTGCAGCTTCCGCCGTAAAGGATAGTGATCTCCTCGGCAAGAGCACCGAATTTGTCAGCAAGTACCTTACGTGCACAAGCGTGGATTTCCTGAGCCTGCTCTGCAGTAGCTGTCTTACCAGTTCCGATAGCCCAAACCGGCTCGTAAGCTACGATAACCTTAGCCATTTCCTCTGCTGAAAGAGTATAGAGAACGTTCTTGATCTGGTCAGAAACTACCTCAAAATGACGGCCGGCCTCGCGCTCCTCAAGGTTTTCACCTATACAGAAAATCGGAGAAAGTCCCTGTGCAATAGCAAGCTTTACTTTTTCAACAAGCTTTGCATCTGTCTCTCCATAGTACTGTCTTCTCTCAGAGTGTCCGAGTACAACATACTCGCAACCTGCTGAAGCAAGCATCTTTACAGAAACCTCTCCTGTATATGCACCACTTTCCTTATCAGCGCAGTTCTGTGCTGAAAGACCTACTGCAGATCCCTTTACGATCTCTGCTACTGGAACAAGGTGTGTGAATGGGGGAGCAATGATGAGTTTTACTGATGCTGGCACTTCTGCTGATTTTTCCACTACTGCCTTGGCCAGTTCAAGACCTTCTGAAACTGTAGTATTCATCTTCCAGTTTCCGGCTACGATTTTCTTTCTCATAATAAAATATGTTTATATTAACTTCGTTCGAAGTGGCAAATTTACGAATTATTCCTGACAATTATGCCGCAATGGCAATTTTTCTCCAAATCGGTACGTCATCTGATCTTTTCTGCTTATCTTTGTAGGTTACGTAGATATTGAAAAACCAAAATTAAAAATATTTATATCATTCGATGAAAAACTTTGTTGAGGAACTCAAATGGAGGGGCATGATACAGGAAATCATGCCGGGGACAGAAGAAAAACTTATGGAAGGCCCTACTGCAGCGTATGTAGGAATTGACCCTACTGCAGACTCTTTGCACATCGGACACCTGGTAAGCGTAATGATTCTCAAGCACTTTCAGAACTGCGGACATAAACCGTTCGCTCTGGTGGGCGGAGCAACTGGAATGATCGGTGACCCTTCAATGAAATCTCAGGAAAGGAATCTGCTCGATGAAGAAACTCTCGCACATAATGTTGCCTGCATCAAAAAGCAGTTGTCCAGGTTCCTGGATTTCGAATCAGACACACCTAACAGGGCCGAGCTTGTGAACAACTACGACTGGATGAAAGACTACAGTTTCATAAACTTCGCCCGTGACATTGGAAAGCATATCACTGTCAACTATATGATGGCAAAAGATTCTGTAAAGAAAAGACTGTCGTCAGAATCACGCGAAGGAATGTCATTCACTGAATTCACATACCAGCTTCTACAGGGATATGACTTTCTATGGCTCTACCAGAATAAAGGTTGCACTTTACAGATGGGAGGAAGTGACCAGTGGGGAAACATCACAACCGGTACAGAACTGATACGCAGGACTATAGGTAAAGAAGCATTTGCTCTCACCTGTCCTCTTATCACCAAGGCTGACGGAGGCAAATTCGGAAAGACCGAAAAAGGAAATATCTGGCTTGACCCTGAAAGGACTTCACCATACCAGTTCTACCAGTTCTGGCTCAATGTATCTGACAGTGACGCAGCCAAATATATAAAGATATTCACTATGCTCACAAAGGAGCAGATTGACAGCGCTATCGAGGAGCATATGCAGGCGCCTCACCTCAGGACGCTGCAGAAACTTCTTGCAAAAGAAATCACTGTGATGGTACATGGGGAAGATGAGTACAACAAGGCTGTCGCAGCATCTGAAATGCTCTTCGGGAATGCAACTTCAGATGCTCTCCGCTCACTTGACGAGAAAACATTCCTTCAGGTATTCGACGGCGTGCCTACATTTGAAGTAAATGCTGACAAGCTTCCTATGAACATTCTTGATCTTCTGGCAGTGGAAACAGCTGTATTCCCATCAAAGGGAGAATGCAGAAAGATGGTCCAGTCAAACGGTGTCAGCATTGACAAGGAAAAAGTATCAGACATAAATGCAATGATAGGACTGGAGTCTGTCCTTAACGGCAAATACATTCTTGCACAGAAAGGCAAGAAAAATTATTTTATAATCAAATTAAGCTAATTGTCTATGGCAGCAGAAGAATCTACCAGACAGCTCAAAGTCTCGAAAGAACTCCAGAAAGATTTTGCCGAGATCATAAGAAGCAAGGGAATGGCGTTTTTCGACGGAGCTATGGTCAGCGTAAGCGGAGTAAAGATTAGTCCGGATCTTTCAGTCGCCAAGGTATACGTAAGCGTATTCCCGTCAGAGAAAGCGGAAAACGCAATGAAAACATTGGAAGACAATGCAAGGGCTCTGAGAGGAGAGCTCGGAAACAAAGTGGCGAAACAGTTCAGGATTGTCCCGGAAATAGCATTTTTCCTGGATAACTCCCTTGATTATGTCGCACACATTGAGGAACTTTTGAAAAAATAGAGATGCACCTGCCGTTCTTCATAGCCCGCCGGTATCTTTTTGCCAGAAAATCGCACAATGTGATAAACATCATCTCGGCAATAAGTGCCATCGGCATGGCTATAGGAACGGCAGCGCTCATTATAATACTGTCAATATACAACGGGTTTGACTCCCTTGTAAAATCCATGCTCGGTAATGTCGAGCCTGATTTGCTGATAACTCCGTCAACAGGAAAGGCATTTATTCCGGAAGGAGAAACTTATGACTGGATTTATGAACAGAAGTCTGTCTTCAATATGTGCTGCATTCTTGAAGAAGATGTATTTATAAACTATGACGGACATCAGACAATAGCAAGGGCAAAAGGAGTTGACGAGATTTACGAAAGCGAATCCCCTCTCAGACATCATCTCATAGAGGGGAAATTCTCTTTGCATAAAGGAGATATACCGCAAGCCTGCGTGGGGGCAGCGCTTGCGGCAAAATTAGATCTGAGCCCGCGATTTGTCGCTCCTGTCGAAATATATTATCCGTCAAGGACCCGAAACATATCCCTCAGTAACCCTGCGGCATCAATCGAGTCGGTAAAGGTATTTCCATCGGGCACATTCAGCATTAACAACGACATTGACAACAAATTTCTGATAGTTCCGATAGAAACAATGCAGGAACTTCTGGAATACACGGAAGAAGTTTCAGGTGTGGAAATAAGAATGATGGAAGGCACTTCAGCCAGAGAAATAGCCAGAGTGCAGAAAGGAATAAAAGAGCGGCTTGGCCCTGAATTTAGCGTTAAAGACCGCTTCCAGCAAAATGTTTCCCTTTACAAGATGATGAAATATGAGAAAATATCAATCTACATGATTCTCATATTCATAATAATCATTATAGCTTTCAATATTTTCGGTTCACTTTCCATGCTTATCATTGAAAAGAAGGGTGATATCGGAATACTTCGCAGTATGGGAGCGGAAGACAGTCTCATAAGACGCACATTCGTTCTTGAAGGATGGATGATTTCCCTGCTGGGACTTGCTGCAGGACTTGTTACAGGAATACTCTTTTCTCTGCTCCAGCAGCATTTCGGATTTATAAAAATGCCCGGCAATTTCGTTGTCCAAGCATACCCTGTAATACTTTCTTTTGAAGATATAACAGCTACTGCAGCCGGAGTGGCTGCA
This sequence comes from uncultured Bacteroidales bacterium, assembly GCA_937890845.1. Classification (GTDB taxonomy): domain Bacteria; phylum Bacteroidota; class Bacteroidia; order Bacteroidales; family UBA932; genus Cryptobacteroides. Next base: position 7,774 of record CALADR010000206.1, read on the forward strand.
GTAGGATATATAATCGCCCTTCTTCCAACTGTTTCCATGCTAAGGAAATCCTGAAAGCCAGGGCCTTGAGCGGCAATTTAAGGACAAGTCCCTCCTTACTGACGGAAGAAATGCTCCAACCAGAACTCCCTGTTGGCAGCAACAAAATGCTTCTGCTGCTCACCTCGATATCCGTGCATACCGTCAGGATAAATCATGAAATCGAACTTCTTTCCTGCCTTCTGCAATACATCTATCAGCTGGAGTGTATTCTGGAAGTGCACATTGTCATCCCCTGTTCCGTGAGTAAGTTTCAGCATTACCGGCTCTCCGGAATTCTCACCATAGGCAACAGGATAACCGGAGACATACTCAAGGGCACAGGCTGCCTTGTATCCATCCGGATTGGTCTGCGGAGTCTCCATATATCTCTCTGTGTAATGAGAGTCATAAAGCGCCCAGTCATATACCCCTCCTCCGGCAACTCCATAATGAAACTTGTCAGAAGCACGGAAAAGAAGCATTGAGGTCATAGTGCCTCCGAAAGAAAAGCCTTCTACTCCGATTTTATCTGCATCTACATACGGAAGAGACTGAAGATATTCAGCCCAGGCAATAAAGTCACGTACCGGCCATTCAGTAAGGTTCCTATATACCATATCCGTTCCGGCACGACCGTTATGTCCCGCTGCACGACAATCCGCTGTTATCTGGATAATCCCGTTATCTGACCACCACTGGTTCCTTTCTGAAGGTGTTGTCCATCTGTCTTTTACCAACGGAGAATCCGGGCCGCCGTATATATCCATATGGACAGGATATTTTCTTGTCTTGTCGAAATTCTTCGGATACACTATTGCTGCCGGCAGACTGAACCCGTCTTCTGTTTCAAGCCATATCAGTTCCGGGAGCGCATAGTCCTCAGGGGTATAACCATCATATGCCATATCCGCCACGACTCTTCCCCTTCCTTTGCCAGCTGTCTCAAATACCGAAACTTTAGCAGGAGTGGTGTAGTTGGAATACTCTGCTGCAAAATATTTTCCATCCGGAGAAAACTTCACCTTTGAAACGCTATAGTCCGGATCTGTCAATGCAATTATTTCACCGGTCTTCAACGAAAGGCGGTACAGTGTTTCACGTACTCTGGAGTCCCTTCTGGCAGTAAAGAAAAGCTCACCTGACTTCTCGTCAAGACGTATCATGCTGATTCCCCAATTCTGTCCGTCCGTAAGCCTGTGGAAATCCTTTCCGTCATAAGACAGGAAATAAATCTGTTCCCAGCCTGTCTCAAAACGACGTGCCATATACATCCCCTTTTCCGTAAATTCCACGGAATTTATCCAGTCAATCCAGGTCTTGTACTGTTCGTTATATACGTGGCGCCTGGTTCCGTCAAAAGCACTGACAGCATAAAGATCCAAAGTATTCTGGAGTCTTGGCATCCTTGCAATATAAAACTCCTTACTGTCAGAGCCCCAGAAAGGTATTCCGAAATACTGGTCTTCCGTCTCGTCGAAATCAGCCCAGACAATCTCACCGGCCTTTTCACCCTCCACATCAACAATACCGATTCTTACCTTAGGATTCTTTTCCCCGGCCTTCGGATAACGGGTATTGTTCAATTTTCCGTCCTGGCCGAAAGGAGAATAAATCGGGAACAACGGCACCTGTGTATTGTCAAAGCGGTAAAATCCTATTTTTCTGCTATCCGGAGACCACCAGAAAGCCTTGTACTTTGACGGCCGTCCCAGTATTTCCTCATAATAAACCCATGAAGCGTATCCATTAAGTATCAGTTCAGTACCGTCAAATGTGAGTCGTACTTCATTTCCTGTGGCTATATCTGCCACATACAAGTCATTGTCTCTTGTAAATGCCAGTTTTGTTGAATCAGGAGAATAAGTAAGGTTGACTGCACCTTCCGGTTTAAGTGGAAATTCCTGATATTTTTCAGGGGCTTCAATACCTTCTGTGATTTTTCCGTTCCTTGCATTGACAGAAAATGCAAGCGAATCTGTGTAAGTACCATCGTACGTAAACACTGCTTCCTTGGCGGAAATCCATTTCCAGGCTGCCGGTATCCTGGTGAAGTATTTTTCCTCATTAGCTGCATCGGTTCCACTTGCAACCGATGCCGTACAGACGGCCATTGCCAGACAAGCGATTATCGTCTTTTTCATAGCTATACCAATTATGACACACCCTGTTTCGGGTAGTCCGGTTAAATAAAAAATTCTTCTTTAAAGTTAACAAGGTAAACCTTGTCAACAGCTCGAGTTATTGCTGTATAAAGCCACTTCAGGTCATCTTCCGTTAGTTCCGGCTGCCAGAAAGGATTGTCTATGAAAACGCATTTCCACTGTCCTCCCTGTGACTTGTGACATGTAATTGCATTTGCATACTTCAGCTGCAGGGCATTATAATACTTGTCCTCCCGCACTGCCGCATATCTTTTCCTTTTTACAGTTATGTGCGAATAATCTGCATCAACTCCCTGATAAAGCTGGTTCTGCTGTTCATAAGTCAGAGCAGGGCTTTCAGCATCAAGAGTATCCAATATTACCTCTGCAGTCAACTCCTGATCGCCATAGTCAGGAAGTGAAAGCCTGGCCTTGGCAAAATGAAGTCCGTAACGGTCTTCATACCCTGATATTTTCAAAAGTTTTACTATATCGCCGTTTGCAATATAGTCCATTCCTTCGACATCTTCAAGAAACTGATAACAGTTTTTCACAACCATGAGTTTATCGTCACGTACCAGCCTTTCTTCTTTAAACTGGACAGTGGAACGGATACCCGCATTATACCTGATTGCCCTTTTGTTTGAACGGCAAAGTATTATCACTTCATCCTCACCATATTCGGAGTATGCATCAGATATTTTCTCAATCAAGTCTCCACCTGAAATACGCTCTACATCGCAGAATCCGGAAACGTCCAGATGAAGGTCCTCCCATCCGAAAGAATAAACCGCACCCATAGAATCTTCTGCCTCTGATATAAGATTACGGATAACTGTAGCGTTATACAATATCCCTGACTCATCCTGCTGACGCACGACTGTTGTCATATTCACAAACTCCACTCCTCCCATCATCAGCATATAATCCCGTGACAAGGCCGGACTTGCATCGAGTCCGACAGGCGGTAACTGAGCAGAGTCACCGACAAGTATAACCTTACAATCCAGACCATTGCGCACAAATCCTATCAGGTCATCGAGGAGATTTCCAGATCCGAAAGCCTGTGAGGACTGACCTTGGCCTGCCTCAATGCTTATAAGAGATACTTCATCCACTATGAAAAGTGTTTCCTTTGCCCTGTTAGGCGCCAGCGAAAACTGTCCGTAACCGTCTCCGCCCACTGACTTCTGTCTGTAAATATGCTTGTGTATTGTATAGGCAGGCTGTCCGGCATAGCTTGAAAGGACTTTTGCAGCACGGCCTGTAGGAGCAAGTAAGACACATTGATATTTCAAGTCGCGCATAGTCTTTATGACTGAAGCGATTGCGGTCGTCTTTCCTGTTCCGGCATAGCCGTTTACCACAAGAATGTCACTGTCGTCACCATAAATGAATGCAGCAACCGTCTCCAGCATATTACGCTGGCAGTCAGTCGGTTCAAAACCAAGACCCCTTATAAATCTGTCCGATAGAAACCTGCTTCCCCCCATCATTTATCCTTTCTGAAAATGAGTGACAATACTACAAAAACAGGAAAAACCTCCACACGGCCCAGGAACATACCCAATGAATATATCAGTTTTGCTACTGCCGGCTGGGCATTGAAATTACCCAACGGACCAAGGTCGCCCAGTCCAGGACCGACATTACCTACTGTAGCAATAATGCCTGAGAAAGCATCGGCAGTGCTGACTCCTGCCAGTATAAGAAGAAGCATTGACACTACACATATAATAAAATAAAGGACTATATACAGCATAACTGGCATGACTGCAGTGTCGCTTACAAGATGCTTGTCTATCTTTATCTGCACAACTGCAGAAGAAGGATGGAGTCTTTTCTTAATATGACATCCTATTGCCTTGAAGGCTATATACATTCTGTCTGCCTTGATTCCTCCTGTAGTAGAACCTGAACAGCCGCACTGGAAACCTGCAGCAAGAAGAATCAGCAATACAAGAATAGGCCAGTGTCTGCTTTCAACAGATCCGAATCCAGTAGTGGAAGCGTAGCTGCATACCTGGAAGGATGCATCAAGAAGGGCTCTTCCCCATGAATCATAATTTCCCTGAAATTTCAGCAACAGCGTACAAACCACACTCATAAATATGAGACATCCTATAAAATATTTGACAACAGGATGCTTCATCGGCTTGAAAGATCTGGTGGCGAACATGGTAAACAACAATCCGAAATGGATGCTTGACAAAACCATAAATACCATTATTATCAAATCTATCCAAACTGAATCAAAATAGGCTATGGAATTGTTTTTCGTACTGAACCCTCCAGTGGAAACTGTACTGAAGGCATGGTTAACCGCATCAAACGGAGTCATGCCTGCGATCATAAGCAGGACAGATTCGACCACTACAAGTCCCACATACACAGATACTATCACATACACTGTCCTTACAGACCTGAAACGGTATCCCTCCTTTGTAAGTGATGATAGTTCAATATTTGTCAGTCTGAGACGGAAAGGGCTTGCATTTGGCATAATCAGAAGAAGAAACACCACTACACCGAGACCGCCTATAAAGTGTGTTGAAGACCTCCAGAAAATAAGGCTGCGAGGCAATGATTCCACTTCTGTAAGAATTGTAGCTCCTGTAGTAGTATATCCGGAAACACTTTCAAACCATGCGTTTATCAAGGAAAACTCTCCACCCCAAAGCACATAGGGCAACATTCCGAATATAAAAGACAGGACCCACGACAAGACTATTATAAGGAATCCGTCCTTCAATGAAATGGACTCTGACTTCTTCACAAAGACAAAAGGGAATGCTCCTACTATAAATGTAATTATAAAACTTATGGACAGAGGGGCAAATGCAGAATCCATCCCGTCAGCCACAGAAACAAGCATAGACAAGAACATAAACAGGGCACTTACAAGAAGCGCTCTGCCGACATTCGTAGATATGACCTTTACATTCATTGCATGACTCCTTCTCCTGAAGCCTCAATAAACTTTTCTCTCTCTTCTCTCAGCTTGGCAAGGCGTTTCTTAACTTCAATATTCTCCTCGATTATTTCAGATACGCCTTCATTTATCGCCACAAGTTCGTCATCTCCGTCAAAAGTACAATTATACCTCTTTCCGAACTTCATATAGTTCTCAATACCCGCAAGCATCCTATAGACAGGGTTAACATAATATGAAATAAGAAAGAACAGCAGAAGAATCACCAGAAGAAGACCTGCTCCCACAGAAACGACTCCAGGCATTATACTTCTGTAAAAACCGTCCTGAAAAGATTCTGAATTTTCACGTAAATCCCTATATATTAAATCACTCAGAGTTTCTACAGAATTCTTGAACTTTTTATAGACGGGCTGGAGCTGCTCGAAATACCACTGTCTGGTATCTATTATCTCTGAAAGCATAACCACCTCCAGGTCAGAGGATCTCAACATAAATTCAGAGTATGTATCTATTACGGAATCTGCAGCCTGCAGATATTCTTTGGAGCTGAACGAATTTTTCAGTTTCTTGAATGTTTCCATAAAAGAAACCTCATCGAAATAAGGAAGATTATCAACTTTCCCCTCTCCTATCGAAGCCAATATCCTCAGGTTATAGTCATCGCAGGCCTCGGCAATTTTCTGTGTCGTATTTATACAATAAATATCCGTAGCTATCAGACCTGACACATAACTGCTCATTCTTCCATATTCCACTACAGAAATTACACTGGACAGCAATAATATTGCCGCTATCGCTCCAAGTCCCAACGACAATTTTATCTTCATTGTCATCTTGAAACTGAAACTGCCGGATTTTCTGAATAATTTCCTGAACATTATCTATTCATTTTAATCCGGTAATATGAACCGGCTTCTGTATCGAAACTTACAATGCCATTGTCATTATTAAACCTGATTTTCTTTCCCTTAGACGAAAGCACGGACTGGACTTCTGCATTTCCAAGCGAAATGCTGCAGCGGTTTCCGGAAAGAGAAAGCACCTCTGCGTTGACAGGAACGCCGTTCTTCCATTCGAGAGAAACCCTGAATCCGTTTTCCGCAGCAAGTCCTGAAAAACTTCCGTCCTGCCATGCCTTCGGGAGCGCAGGCAAAAGGACTATGCCGGAACATGTATTCTGAAGCAACATCTCTGCAATACCGGCACAAATTCCGAAGTTCCCGTCTATCTGAAAAGGCGGGTGGGCATCAAGAAGATTGCTGTAAAGACCGCCATCACTGTCGCTCATACTCAAAGAAGTCATATCAGTCCAGTTTTGAGCTGATTTGAGAAGGCTGTACGCTCTCTCTCCGTCACGTAGTCTTGCCCAACATGAAATTTTCCATGCACGGCTCCACCCGGTTCCTCCATCACCTCTCAGATCAAGAGCCTTTCGCGCGGCCTCCACATAAATGCCGTCTCCGTTTCTCTCAAGACCGCGTCCCGGATACAATGCGATAAGATGAGAAAGATGCCGGTGCTTGCCGTCTCCCTGATCATCCGAATATTTCCACTCTCTCAGACTGCCGTCTTTTCCCATACGAAGTCCCCTGTCCGTTCTTGCATATATGGTCTTAAGCGAATCAGTGAAATTTCCATTTATACCTAATACTTCTGCAGCTTTAAGAGTGCAGTCAAACAGTTCGCATACAAGCTGTTGTGCATAAGCAGGACCATTCTCCCACGGGCCGTGTTCAGGAGACCAGTCATCAGGTGATACCAATGTACCGTCCTTGTCCTCCACCAGTCTGTCAAACCAGTATTCACAGGCAGATTTCATTACAGGCCATGCAGAGTCTCTCAAATATACCCGGTCTCCAGTATATATGTAATGACTCCAGAAATGCATACTGTACCAAGCATTTGCCGGTCTGTTTATATTCCAGTCGGAATATCCGAAAATATTGTTCTGGGTATTGATAGTCCAGCCTCTGCAACCTTCCGCCGCTGCAATTTTGCGCCAGGCACCATCTTCCTTCAAGGCTTCTGCCCTGACATACTCCAAGAACGGATAATGACAATCTTCAAGATTTGCAGGCCCTGCAGGCCAATAGTTCATCTGAATGTTTATATTGCTGTGAATGTCACTTTCCCATGGCGGAGTATTGCTGTCATTCCACAATCCCTGCAAGTTTGAAGGGAGAGGCATTCCTCTGGATGAGCTTATCATAAGATACCTTCCATACTGGAACACCAGCATATCGAGATAAGGATTATCATTATGACTTTTCAACAGTTCGTCAGTCATGACATCAGGAACCCCGTCAAGATTTCCAAGATTCATGGATACTTTCCCATAAAGGGATGAATAATCTTTTATATGACGCTCTTTCAGAACACTATACGGCTTGGAGGCAGCATTATGCATCCTTGCACAAAGCTCCTTTTCCAGATCTTCTCTTGTACCGGAAACATAGGAGGAATCATACAAATCAAAGTCCGTAAGTCCTGAAAGAAGCAAAGTTACAGCAGATGCTCCTGACACACTTAGTGAGGAGTCTGTAGCATGTAATTCTCCTCCTTCATGACATACTTTCAGCAATGCCCCGTATGAAACAAGATTAAGCTTTCCGCCAAAACCAATAGTTCCGTTTTCAGCAGAAACGACGGACTTTTCCCCTCGCCCTCCTTTAAGTTTCAATGTCATGGATACAGGTCCTCCTGTTTTTTCAAAACGGAAAACCGCCACATCGTCAGGATTGCTGACAAAGTACTCTCGCTTAAAGGACAAGCCAGGCATACTATAGGAAACAGACCCCAGAGCATTATCCAGGGAGAGTTTCCTCAAATAGCCTGATACCTCGTCTTTTTCAGGAAAAGAAATTAGCAAGTCCCCGAAGTTCTGGTATGCTCCCCTTATTTCAGGAGATCCGGTCCATAGCGTCTTTTCATTGAACTGTATTCTTTCTTCACCTATACCTCCCGAAAACATGATTCCAAACTCCCCGTTTCCCATAGGCAGGAATGATGTCATCCATGTTTCAGCAGGTCTGTCATATCTCAACTCTGCAGGCAGCGATTCTGCTTGCAATGTTGCAGAATACAGAAAGCAAAATAAAAAAAGAATACCGGAAATGACTTTAACGTGTTTCATATCTGCAATTACAATTTAAATTCCGACATCAAATGTAATGTCAGAACTTGAAAGAATCCTTAAGGGAAACTGTCTTGTTGAAAACGAAGTGTTCCGGAACAGAATCAGGATCCTTGAAGAAATAACCTGTCCTCTCAAACTGGACTGCTATACCGGACTGGTCATCAAGCAATGCAGGTTCTGCAAGACCCTTTGATATTACCAGTGACTCCGGATTAAGGTATTCCTTATAATCCTTTCCTTCAGGAATAGATCCCATCTGAGGCTCTGTAAAGAGTTTGTCATAGATACGGAGTTCTATTTCCTTTGCATGCCCGGCAGAAACCCAGTGGATGGTACCTTTTACAGATCTCCACTCACCTGCCCCCGGCTTGGTAGTCGGATCATATGTACATTTGATTTCTACTATATTGCCTTCTGCATCCTTGACTACTTCCTGGCATTTTACGATATAAGTATATTTGAGACGCACCTCTCCGTCAGGTTTCAAACGGAAATATTTCTTAGGCGGCTCTTCCATAAAGTCATTTCTTTCGATATACACCTCTCCGGTAAATGGAACTTTACGTGACGGACCTTCAGGATCAGCAGGATTCAGAGGAGCATCGAACCACTCTACCTTGCCAGGCTCCCAGTTGGTTATAGTAAGCTTAACCGGATCCTGTACAACCATATATCTGTTTGAACGCTCGTTCAAATCCTGACGTGCGCACCACTCGAGAAGCTGGAGATCAATCAGCTGCTCCCTCTTTGCAACACCCACTTTCTCAGCAAACATACGGATACTCTCAGGAGTGTAGCCGCGTCTTCTTATACCGCAGATAGTCGGCATACGGGGATCATCCCAACCGCTCACAAAGTTGTTTTTCACAAGTTCGAGGAGTTTTCTCTTGCTCATAACAGTATAAGTAAGATTCAGTCTTGCAAACTCATACTGGTGAGAAGGGAAAATACCCAGTTTTTCAATAAACCAGTCATAAAGAGGTCTGTGTACATCAAACTCCAGAGTACAGATAGAGTGAGTGATGTTTTCTATACTGTCACACTGTCCGTGGGCATAGTCATACATAGGATAGATACACCACTTGTCTCCGGTACGATGGTGATGAGCATGTATAATCCTGTACATAAGAGGGTCACGGAAAAGCATGTTAGGATGTGCCATATCGATCTTTGCCCTTAGCACTTTCTCCCCGTCAGCATACTTTCCGTCTCTCATTTCACGGAAAAGCTTGAGGTTCTCCTCAACAGAACGGTTTCTGTAAGGACTCTCTACTCCAGGAGTCTGGACCGTACCGCGTCCCTGACGGATTTCCTCCTGAGTCTGGTCATCCACATAAGCCAGCCCTTTCTTTATAAGTTCTTCTGCCCACTGGTAAAGCTGCTCGAAATAATCAGAAGCATATCTCTCGTTTTCCCAGTCAAAGCCAAGCCACTTGATGTCTTCCTTTATGGAATCAACATATTCAGTGTCTTCTTTTACAGGGTTTGTATCATCAAAACGAAGGTTTGTCTTGCCGCCGTATTTTTTTGCAAGACCGAAATTCAGGCATATGCTTTTCGCATGCCCTATATGAAGGTACCCGTTAGGCTCCGGCGGGAAGCGGGTCATTATGCTTTCACATTTGCCGGATTTCAGGTCCGACTCTATTATTTCTTCAAGAAAATTCAGATTCTTGGACTCTACTGTCTCTTTAACGCTTTCTTCCATAATAAACTAATCTGCAAATAATTCGCGAATATACGGATAAAATAGTATTTTTGCGCTTCTTCAACCAGAATAATATCAATTTAAATATACTGCAATGGTAAAATCAATGACAGGATACGGCAAGGCCGAGACAAACATAAGCACAGGTAAAATCACTGTAGAAATAAAATCCCTCAACGGCAAGAATGCAGATATAAGCATCAAGACATCTATTCTTCCGAAAGACAAGGAAATGGCTGTAAGACAGATGATATCACAGTCTCTTGTAAGGGGAAACATCGATTTCTTCATGACATATGAGCCGAACGCAGCAGAGAACGCAAAGGAAATAAACGCCGACCTTGCACTGGAATATTACAGGCAGGTTGAAGATATCAGGAACAGAATCAACAGCAAGGCCTTCATGACCACTGAAATATCAATTCTGCTCGGACAGGTACTCAGACTTCCAGACGTAATAGACACTAAAAAACAGGATATAATAAACGAGGAAAACTGGCCGCTTGTTGAAAACTGCATAAAGGAAGCCTTAACCCATATCAACGAATTCCGTTCTCGCGAAGGCGAATCCCTGTATAATGATGTTACCTCAAAAGTCAACTCAATTCTCTCATATGTCGAAGAGGTAGAAAAGCATGAAAAAGAGCGCATAGATCTTATCCGAGAGAAAATCCTCTCCAGATTTGAAGAGCTGAAACTCGAACCGGACCAGAGCAGGCTTGAACAGGAAATGATATATTATAT